>JBPBPJ010000037.1:0-100274 GCA_050954235.1 Janthinobacterium lividum
GATTTTTTTTTTTTTTTATTTTTTTTTAATTAAAAAAATATATTTTTAATACTTTAAAAAAATTTGGAAAAATAAAAAAAATGTGTTATTATTTTTGATAATTTAAAAATGACTTATTCTTGAGAAGATTAGTATTAAAATATATGAAAAAAAATAAATTTATGGTTTTTTTAAAAAAATATTTTTATTTGTTTTTTTTTGTATTTTTATTCTCATTATCAATCTGTACAATTGTAGTGGGAAGAAATTATAAATTAAAAACCAATGATAAAAATATTGAAGAATTTAAAGAAATAGCAGATAATTTACAAAAAAAGAAAGTCGACTTAATTTTCAATAAACAAGATTATTTAAAAAAAAATGAAAATATATATTCTGTATTAATTGGTATTAATTTATCTAAACAATTTTTCTTAAAAAAAGAATATACGCAAGCTATTAATGTATTAAAAAAAATTTTGCTTATTACTCAGGAAGAAAATTTGATTTTTTATATTAAATTGAATTTAGTAAAAATTTATATTAAGAAAAAAGATTTTTCTTCTGCGCTAGATATTATTAGAACAGTTAATAACAGTGAGTGGAATGAATTGTTTCAACAATACAAGAAATTTATTTTGTTAAAAAAGAGATCACAGTAATGATCCTGAAAATAACTTTAGTAGGTAGATCAAATGTAGGAAAATCCAGTATATTTAATTTTTTAACACAAGGAAATTCTTCTCTTGTTAGTAGTACATTACAGACTACAAGAGATAGAAATTATGGTTTTTTTTTTCTTAAAAATCGTCAATTTTGTATTATTGATACAGCAGGTGTTGAGTACGTAGAAAAAAAAGAAATTATACAAACAGAGTCGTATGAACAAACAAAAATAGCAGTACATGAATCGGATTTTTTGATTTTTGTAGTTGATGCGTATACAGGAATAAAAAATTTAGACTTTTTTATACTAAATAAAATAAGAAAAAAAAATAAGCCAATTTTTTTATTAATAAATAAAATTGATAGAAAGAATTCACATAATAACATAACTGATTTTTATGATTTTGGAATTACAACAATATGTAAAATCTCTATACTTCACCGTATTGGAATATCTGATTTTTTTAAAAAAATATGGATTTTTTATAAAAAATTTTTTAAAAATGATTACAATCAAAAAATTTCATATGATTCATTGAAATATAAAGTCTGTATAAATGTTTGTTTTTTAGGAAAACCAAATTCAGGTAAGTCTAGTATAATTAACTGTTTATTAAATAAAAATAGAATTATTACTAGTTCCATACCAGGAACTACAAGGGATATTGTAAAAGAATCATTATGTGTTAAAAACATAAAATATATTTTTACAGATACCGCAGGAATTAAAAAAATAAATAAAAGGAATACTTTTCTAGAGTATATATCTGAAAAAAATTCTATAAGATCAATTCAATGTAATCAAATAATAGGTATTATAGTAGACTCTTCTATAGGGATATGTGCACAGGATTTATCTATAATAAACACTGTCATTAAATCTGGAAAATCTTTTTTTATTGTTCTCAATAAGTGGGATTTAATACCACTTCATCAAAAAAATAAGATTAAATATTTTATTAATGATCGTTTGAAATTTATTAAAAATATTACTGTTATTTATGTATCTGCATTGTATAAAATAGGATTAAATAAAATTTTAAATCAAATAAATATTATTTATAAAGAATCTTTAAAACATTTTAGTACATCGTACTTAACTAATGTTTTAAATCAGGCAGTTTTACAACACCCTTTACCTTCGGGTATAACTGGAAAAGTAATACGATTAAAATATGCACATTTTGGAAATAAAAATCCAATATTTATTATTATTCATGGTACACAAATAAAATATATACCTTTAACATATAAAAAATATTTAATGCATTTTTTTCAAAGAAATTTACAAATCCAGAATACACCCATAAAGCTATTTTTTAAAAATAGTGTTAATCCGTATATTCATAAAAAAAATTGAAGGAAAATTTAATTTATTCATTAACATGATTTACATGATACAACGGTATTTCTACTTCTATATCTTCTTTCCCTAAACGAGCCTGACACCCTAATCGACTGTGTTTTTCTAAACCCCAAGCTTTATCCAATAAATCTTCTTCTTTTTCTTGACAAAGTGATAAAGAAGAAAAACCTTTTTTAATAATGCAATGACATGTACAACATGCACATGATTTTTCACATGCATGTTCCATTTTTATCTTGTTAGATAAGGCTATATCAAGAATTGTTTCTCCAGTTTTTCCTTGCACTGATAATCCTTTCGGTAAGATAAATTTATGAGGATAAAAGATTACTTTTGGCATAACACATCTCCATAGTTAACATAATTAGTGTAGTAAATAAATTATACTATTTATTATAAAAAATCTTTTAATTTTTTTATATTTTTTTTGATGGTTTTCATGATTTAGTGCGCATTATTGTTTTTATTGATATTTTTATTGTGATATATAGTATCCATTTGGATTTTATGTTTAATTTTAGATTTTTTTTCTTGTGTTGTTACAGACAATAAATTATCTGCATCTATACGAAATGCAATTATAATTTTTATTTCTCCTGCTTTTTTAGGTGGTAATTTTTTAATTTTAAATTTTTTGAGTAATTTACAATTTTTTACGTACTTGCTTTCTCCTTGAAAAATATTTATGCAAAATCCTGTTTGATTATCTTTAAATGTAGTGAATATTTTTACTATTTCAGTAGGTATTTTTGATCCTTTCACTATCATTTTTTCCATAATTCCGCCTAATAGCTCAATTCCTATAGAAATAGGTACTATATCTAATAATAATATTGATTGGATATTTTTGTTTTTTTTGTGATATAAAAAATTTGCTTGTAATCCTGCTCCATGAGCAACTACTTCTACTGGATTAAGTGATTGTAGAGTTTTCTTTTTAAAAAAATTGTGAATTTTTTTGCGAATTAACGGAATATAAGTGGATCCACCAACTAAAATTATATCTTTAATATTTGATTTTTTTACATTAGCATCTTGTAATGCTTGTTTTAATATATTTAATGTTTTTTTAATATAAGGATAAATTAATATATTAAATTCTAAAATTGAACAATTTATTTTTGAATGTAGAAATTTAATCGTAACAGATGATGTTTTACTTAATTGAATTTTAACTTGTTCAGCAATGATAAGTAATTCTTTAAATAAAATATCAGTAAGTTTTTTTTTTTTTTTCATTTTAGAGTATAAAAAATGAGCTAATGAATTATCAAAATCATCTCCTCCTAAGTGACAATCGCCATTAGTTGCAAGAACTTCAAAAATTCCTTTTGATATTTTTAAAATAGATACATCAAATGTTCCTCCGCCTATGTCATATACGCAAATAAATCCTTTTCTTTTTTTTTCTAAACCATACGCAATAGCAGCTGCAGTTGGTTCATTTAATAATCGTAGTAATTTTAAATTAATTAATTTTGCAGATTTTCGGATTGTTTTTTTTTGTATGTCATTAAAATAGGCCGGAACTGTTATAATAGCTCCATAAATGGATGTTTGAAATTTTTTTTCTATTTTATTTTTTATATAAGTAAAAATTTTTTGAATAATATCAGAAACAGTTATATTTCCTATATTTGTATGAAACATTAACTCTTTATTTTTATTAGTTAATATTTTATACGGAATATTTATTTTTTTTTTTTTAATTCAGAATATGACATTCCAATAAATCTTTTTATAGATGTAATGGTATTTTTAATATCTGTATGTAAAAATTTTTGAGCTTTCCAACCTACAATAGTGCTATTTTTTTTAAAATGTATAATTGTAGGAAAAAAATTTTTTTTATTAAATACGTTCAAAATGATTACTTTTTTATTTATTACTGTAGATACTAAACAACATGTAGTTCCAAAATCTATTCCTATGATAATTTTTTTTTTTTTCATGATTTTATCTCGTTTTCTTTAATTAATTTGTTTTTAAAATGTTGCGCTTTCTTTATAATTTTATATATAAATGATATACGATAAAAAATTTGATTTGCACAATTTATTTTATTTTCTTTAATTTTTTGATTAAATTGTGAAAAATATAATGTTAATTTAATTTTTGATTTTTTTATAAAATTATTAATATGAATATATGAATTTATTTTTTTTTTTATTTTTTGTATTTTTTCATGTAATTTAAATTGTTCTTTTAATATTTTTTTTTCATAATAATTGTTATTTTTTAATGATAAATTTTTTTTAGTTTTTATTCTTAGTAAATATTGAGCTCTAGAAAATCTGTTTTTTAATATATTAAATCCTTGATTAATTTTAATAGATATTAATAATTGATTTTCTGTACTCATTTTTTTTTTTTTTTGCATATCCGGGTGATATTTTTTTTGTAATTTGTAAAAATTTTTTATTAATTTTTTTTTATCAATATTAAATTTTTGTGAAAGTTTAAATAAATTAAAGTAATTCATTAGTAACCTGTAAAAAATAAGTTATAATTTTTAAAAAAAATAAGTATATAAATATACAAAATATAATAATAATTATTATGTGCTACTTGGTGTGTTTTCTAGTGCTGAATATAGCATATTTATTTTCAGCACTATGTATTTTAATGAATTAATTATATTTTATTTTTTATATTTTTTATGATAATTAGCAATAGCTCCTTTAATTGCATCTTCTGCTAAAATTGAACAATGAATTTTAACTGGAGGTAAATCTAGTTCTTGTGCTATATCAGTATTTTTTATCTCGTTAGCTTCTTCTAGTGTTTTTCCTTTAACCCACTCAGTCATTAAAGAACTTGCAGCAATAGCTGATCCACATCCATATGTTTTAAAACAAGCATCTTCTATTATATTTTCTTGATTTACTTTGATTTGTAATTTCATTACATCTCCACAAGCAGGTGCTCCAACTAAACTAGTTCCAATGTTTTTTTCTTTTTCTGGAAATGATCCAACATTTCTTGGATTTTCATAATGATCTAATACTTTTTTACTGTAAGCCATAATTTAAAATTTTCCTATATAAAAGTATTAATTCCAAATAATTTTTTTCATATTAATCCCTGATTGAAACATTTCCCAAAGAGGTGATAGTTTTCTTAGTTTACAAATTGCATGTCTAATTGCTATTATAGCATATTTAATTTCTTCTGAAGTTGTAAAGCGTCCTATAGAGAATCTAATAGAGCTATGAGCTAACTCATCCTTGATTCCTATAGCACGTAAAACATAAGATGGTTCTAGACTTGCTGATGTACACGCAGATCCAGAAGATACTGCTAAATTTTTTAAAGCCATTAATAATGATTCGCCTTCAATGAAATTAAAACTAATATTAACTATGTTGTTGGTTACGTAATTAAAATTACTATTTAAATAAATTTCTTGAATATTAGATAAACCATTCCATAGCATATCACGTAAATATTTTGCGTGTAACATATCTTTTTTCATTCTTTTTTTTAAAATTTTACATGCTTGTCCAAAACCTACAATTTGATGTACAGGCAATGTTCCAGAACGAAATCCTCTTTCGTGTCCACCTCCATGCATTTGGGGAGATAATCTAATTCTAGGTTGTCTGCATACATATAATGCTCCAATTCCTTTTGGCCCATATATTTTATGAGCAGAAAATGATAATAAATCGATTGGTATTTTTTGAGTATCTATATCTATTTTTCCAATGCTCTGTGTAGCGTCTACATGAAAGAAGATGTTTTTATGTCTACAAAAACGACCAATTTCCTTAATATTTTGAATTGATCCAATTTCATTATTTATATGCATAATAGAAATTAATAACGTATTATGATTAACAGATTCTTGAATTTGAGAGATATTAATAACACCATATTTATTTGGCTTTAAGTATGTTACTTCACATCCTAGATATTCTAAATATCGACAACTGTCTAGTACTGATTTATGTTCTATTTGACTAGTTATAATATGTGTTTTCTTTTTTTTATGAAATTCATAAATTCCCTTAATAGCTAAATTATTTGATTCAGTAGCTCCTGAAGTGAAAATTATTTCTCTAGCATCTGAGTGAATTAAATTAGCAATTTCATGTCTGGCTATATCAACAGCTTCTTCTGCTTTCCACCCAAATTCATGCGATCTAGATGCCGGATTTCCAAAAATATCATTTAAAGAATAATATTTATTCATTTTTTTTTTTACTATAGGATCTATAGGAGTAGTAGCTGCATAATCCAAATAAATAGGAAATTTCATTTTATAACCTCATTCAATAAATATATGTATAGTTTATATTAACTAATTTTTTAAAATAAATATTAACTTTTTTTATCTTTTATATATAAATTATAAATCATGACATAGAAACATTAATTAAGTATTAAATGCGTAATATAATAATAGTAATATTTTTTAAAATATATTAACTATTTTGGGTAGTTGTATTTTTTGTATCTCTCAGGTATAATATTTTAGAAATAAAATTTTTATATTTTTAAAACATGTGCTTTAGGGGCGTAGTTCAATAAGGTAGAGCATTGGTCTCCAAAACCAAAAGTTGTGGGTTCGAATCCCTCCGCCCCTGCGAATAATTAAAATGCTTATAAAATATATTAATATTAATTATTTTAGTTATTTCTCATATATGTATCTTATCAAGATTGACCTATCATAAGTAAAAAATTTTTTAATAATTAAACACAATTTTTAATAACTAATATTTAGTATATAAAATATATGTTTATAAAGGTATTTTGTAAATAAAAATATTATATTTTTTTTTTAATATTATGTAAAAAGAGTTTATTCCATGCCAATATATCGTTCATCAACAACTATTAACGGTAGAAATATGGCCGGAGCAAGAGCATTATGGCGCGCAACCGGTGTACAAGATAAAGATTTTGGTAAACCAATTATTGCAGTAGTTAATTCATTTACTGAATTTGTTCCAGGTCATATACATTTACGTGAATTAGGTAAACTAGTTTCCAAACAAATTTATAAATATGGGGGAATTCCTAAAGAATTTAATACCATTGCTATTGATGATGGAATTGCTATGGGGCATTCCGGAATGCTCTACTCCCTACCCTCTAGAGAATTAATAGCAGATTCTATTGAATATATGATTAATGCTCATTGTGTTGATTCCATGGTATGTATTTCGAATTGTGATAAGATTACACCAGGTATGCTATTGGCTGCCTTACGACTTAATATTCCCTCCATTTTTGTTTCTGGGGGACCTATGGAATCAGGAAAAATAATAGTTGACGATCATACTATTAAAATTGATTTAGTTGATGCTATTTCTCATGGAGCTAATCAAAATACTTCACAGCGTATTTTATCTGAAATTGAAAGTTCTGCTTGTCCAACATGTGGTTCATGTTCAGGAATGTTTACTGCTAATTCTATGAATTGTTTAACTGAAGCGATTGGTTTGTCTTTTCCTGGAAACGGAACAGTTTTAGCTACTCATGTCGATAGAAAAGATTTGTTTTTGCAAGCTGGTAACGTTATTGTTAAAAATACACAAGATTACTATAAAAACAATAACGGAAATTTATTGCCTAGAAGCCTAGTAACACGTTCTACTTTAAAAAATGCTATGGTTTTAGATATTGCTATGGGTGGATCCACTAATACTGTATTACATTTATTAGCTATGGCTCATGAAGCAAAAATTAATTTTTCAATGACAGATATTGATCATTTATCCAGAATAGTTCCTCATTTATGTAAACTTTCCCCTAGTACTACTAAATATCATATGGAAGATTTGCATCGCGCTGGAGGAGTAATTGGTATTTTATCTGAATTAAACAAAATTAATTTACTAAAGACATCAGTATTTAATATATTAGGATTAACATTACAAGAAACTATTGAAAAATATGATATATTAAATATATTTAATAAAGATAGATTTCGCTTTTATTCATCTGGTCCTCAAGGTGTTAAAACTATAGTTCCTTTTTCACAATCATTTCGATGGTCTGAATTAGATATGGATCGTATATATGGTTGTATTCGATCTAAAAAATATGCATATAGTCAAGATGGAGGACTAGCTGTATTAACTGGCAATTTAGCAATTCGTGGTTGTATAGTAAAAACAGCTGCAATTGATAAAAAAAACATGATATTTTCAGGTACAGCTAAAGTATACGAAAGTCAAGATGAAGCTGTTAATGCTATTTTAAATTATGAAATTTATCCTGGGGATGTAGTAGTTATTCGCTATGAAGGACCTCGCGGAGGACCAGGAATGCAAGAAATGCTTTATCCTACTACGTATTTGAAATCTATTGGATTAGATAAAAAATGTGCATTAATTACTGATGGTCGTTTTTCTGGCGGAACATCTGGTATTTCTATAGGTCATATTTCTCCTGAAGCAGCTACGAAAGGATTAATTGCTTTAGTGCGTAATGGAGATATAATTAATATCAATATTTTACAACGTAGTATAACTCTACAAATTTCTGAACAAGAAATAAAGCGTCGAAGACTTCTAGAAGAAAAAAGAGGAAAAAAATCTTATACACCTAAAAATCGTGTACGAAATATTTCAGATTCTTTACGTATGTATAGTATGTTTGCTACTAGCGCTGATACTGGAGCAGTAAGAAGTTTAAAAAAAGTACATTTATTCTAATATTATTAGAACTATATTTTATACATATAAAAATCTTATATATATGCATATTATATATATAATAACTTTAATACTTATAATTTTATTTTTTAAATCGGAGTGTATGCATGAATAATTTTTTTAATTCTCTTTCTTTTAGAGAAAAATTAATAGATTTACATACTGGTTTTTTAATGAGTAAAAATGAATTTCTACAGACAAAAAAAGCATTAAAAAATAAAAAAATTGTTATAGTAGGGTGTGGCGCACAAGGATTAAATCAAGGACTCAATTTACGAGATTCTGGATATGATGTTTCTTTTGCTCTTAGAAAATCTTCTATATTAAATAAATCTAATTCTTGGAAAAATGCTATTAAGAAGAATTTTTGTGTAGATACATATAAAAAATTAATTCCTAATGCAGATTTAGTAATTAATTTGACACCTGATAAACAACATTCTCGAGTTGTTAAAAAATTACAATCTTTAATGAAAAAAAATTCTATTTTAGGTTATTCTCATGGATTTAATATTGTTGAAGAAGGAGAAAAAATTCGATCCGATATTACTGTAATTATGGTAGCTCCTAAGTGTCCTGGTACTGAAGTACGACAAGAATTTTTAAGAGGATTTGGTGTTCCAACATTAATTGCTGTGCATAAACAAAATAATTTACAAAAGAAAGGTTTAAATATTGCAAAAGCATGGGCTTTTGGTTTGGGTGCACATCGTGCTGGAGTACTGCAATCTTCTTTCATTGCTGAAGTAAAATCTGATTTAATGGGAGAGCAAACTATTCTATGCGGTATGTTACAAGCTTGTTCTCTTACTTGCTATGAGCATCTTGTAGGAAAAGGATATAGTTCTGATTATTCTGCTACTTTATTGCAATTTGGATGGGAAAAATTAGCAGAATGTATGAAAGAGGGTGGAATAAAATTATTATTAGATCGTTTGTCTAATCCAGCTAAAATTCGTGCACATCAATTATCTTTACAATTAAAAAAAATATTAAAACCATTGTTTTGTTTACATATGGATAACATTATTTCTGGTGATTTTTCGAAAAGCATGATGTTAGATTGGAAAAATAGAGATAAACAATTAATCCAATGGAGACAAGACTTAAAAAAATCTAATTTTGAAAATGCTGATGTGTATTCTGAAAGAAAAATTTTAGATTATGAATATTTTGATAAATGTGTCTTGATGGTCGCTATGTTAAAAGCTGGTGTAGAGCTATCATTTGAAGTTATGGTGGAAACAGGGATAACTCCAGCCTCAGCATATTATGAATCTTTACATGAATTACCATTGATTACTAATACAATTTCTAGAAAACGATTATATGAAATGAATTTAGTTATATCTGATACAGCAGAATATGGTAGTTATTTATTTTCTGAACGAGCGATTCCTATATTAAATAAATTCGTACGTACTGTTCGCAGTGATGATTTAGGAGAATCTATTGAGAATCAATCTATTAGTAATCAGGAATTACAATATGTTAATGATATAGTTAGTAATCATGCTATTGAAAAAATAGGAAGAAGATTACGTCTATATATGAATGATATGAAATCTACTATAGTCGAATAATTTTTTAACTATGAATTATAATTTTTAAACATTTTAACAAGATATATAAATTTAATTTTTTATTTGTTAAATAAAAAAGATAAATTTTAAATTCTTATCTTCAAGACATTATTTTTATGATGTTAAACAAATTTCAAAATAAAGCTATTCATATAATTGATAATCCATGTTTAATTTTAGCTGGAGCAGGATCAGGAAAAACTAGTGTTATAATTAATAAAGTTATAACATTAATTACTGTATACCAATATGATCCTAAAAAAATTTTTGCAATAACATTTACTAATAAAGCAGCTAAAGAAATTAAATATCGTTTATATAAAAAATTAACCATTAAACAAATTAAAGATGTTACCGTATCTACTTTTCATGCGTTAGGCTTACAGATTATTCGTAGTGAATATAAAATCTTAGGTTTAAAAAAAAATTTTACATTATTTGATGAAGATGAACAGTTACGTCTTTTAAAGAGTTTAACTGATACTAATATTAAAAATGATGTTTTTTTTTTAAAGAAATTGCTTTATCAAATTTCTAATTGGAAAAATAAACTATTAACTCCTAAATTAGCTTATAAGCAAATTAATTCTTCTTTAGACAAGACATATGTTTTTTTGTATGAAAAATACGATTTGTTTTTAAAACAACATAATATACTAGATTTTAGTGATTTGATTTTTTTACCTACTATTTTATTAAAAAATAATACTTATGTAAGGTTACATTGGCAAAAAAAAGTTCAATATTTATTAGTTGATGAATATCAAGATATTAATATTAGTCAATATCAATTAATTAAGTTGTTGTGTGGTTATAATTCTAATTTAACAGTTGTTGGTGATAATGATCAGTCCATTTATTCATGGAGAGGAGCTCAACAAAAAATTTTTTATTTATTAAAACAAGATTTTCCTTCTTTAAACATAATTAAATTGGAACAAAATTATCGTTCTTCTGGATGTATATTGCATGCAGCTAATATATTAATTTCTAATAATGTTAATTTTTTTAATAAAAAATTGTTTTCTACTTTAGATCACGGAAATAAAATTTTTGTGTTTATGTCTATTAACGAAATTCATGAAGCACAACAAATGATTCAATATATTCAAGAGCATAAATGTAATTATAAAAATCAGTATAATGATTATGCAGTTTTATATCGTAGTAATTATCAAGTAAAAGTTGTGGAATCAGAATTAATATATCGAAATATTCCATATATTGTTCATGCAGGACGATCTTTTTTTAGTTCTTTAGAAATTAAGGATTTATTAGCTTATTTAAGATTAATTGTTAATCATACAGATGATTTAGCTTTTTTACGAATTATTAATGTTCCACGTCGAAAAATAGGATTAATTACTTTATCTAAGCTAAAAATTTTTGCTAAGAAAAATCAAATTAGTTTATTTGCTGCAAGTACAGATAAACGTATGATTGTCCAATTAAACAAAAATGTTGTATTAAAATTAAATAATTTTATATTATGGATTTCACATTTATCCTCATTATTATCAAATAAACCAGAGAATATTTTAGATTATGTAATTAGTGATGTTAATTATTTTGATTGGGTTATTAATTATTATAATAATGTTACTTTATCTGAAAGACGTATACAGGATATAGTATTTTTTTCACAATGGTTATATAAAACACTAGTAGGTAACAGTACAACTTTATCTTTAAAATTAGAGGATGTATTAATACGTTTTTTGTGTGGTGATTTTGAAGATTTAAATTCTGATAATACTAATTTAATACATGATAAATTACATTTAATGACTATACATGCTTCTAAAGGGCTAGAATTTTCAGTTGTTTGCATTATTGGTATGGAAGAAGGAACTTTTCCTCATCAAAAAAGTATTATCGATAATAATATTACAGAGGAACGTCGTTTGATGTATGTTGGAATGACTCGTGCAAAAACACAATTATTACTTAGTTTTTGTAAAAGTAAGAAAAAATTTGGTGTTTATAGTAATTTACAACCGAGTCGTTTTTTATTTGAGTTACCAAGAAAGGAAATTTATTGGGTTAAATATCGTATAAATTATAATAAAAAAATTATGTAATAAAACTTATATAATATTTAATTTAAAATGATATTTTTATATCAGAAAAATTATTATTATAAAAAATACTATCAATAATATTAAAAATATTGATTTTTATCTAACATATGTATTAGGATTTTTATGAAAATAACTAAAATTATTGAATTAACGGATAAGAATTTTAAAAAAGAAGTATTTTTTTCAGAAAAATATGTTTTAGTGGATTTTTGGGCGGATTGGTGCGGACCATGTAAAATTTTATCGCCTGTATTAGAGGATATTGCTGAAGAGTATGTTGAACGAATCGTTATAGGGAAAATTAATATTGATATGAATAAAAAAATACCAATAAAATATTCTATTAGAGGTATTCCGACGTTATTGTTATTTAATAAAAATAAAATTATAGGAACAAAAATAGGTGTTGTGTCAAAAATGGAACTAAAAAAATTTTTAGATGAAAAATTGTCATATTAAAATTTTTTATTTTATCAGTTTTTATTTTTTTAATCATCAAGTATAACAAAATGGTAATTTTATTATTTTTAATGAATTATATATTCGTGTTTTTAACACACTGAATTATACATACATTATTGTATATATATTTATTATAAATTTATTATTGTACATTAATATTTTATATTTTTTTTAAAATGGATTGAAAAATTCTCTATTATGAATCTTACCGAATTAAAAAATACATCAGTATCAAAACTTATTGTTGTAGGTGAACGAATAGGTCTTGAAAATTTAGCGCGTATACGTAAACAAGATATAATTTTTTCTATATTGAAACAGCATTCAAAAAGCGGGGAAGATATATTTGGAGATGGTGTTTTAGAAATTTTACAGGATGGTTTTGGTTTTTTGAGGTCAGCAGATAGTTCTTATTTAGCTGGACCAGATGATATTTACGTATCTCCTAGTCAAATTCGTCGTTTTAATTTAAGAACAGGAGATACTATTTCAGGTAAAATTAGACCTCCTAAAGAAGGAGAGCGCTATTTTGCTTTATTAAAAGTTAATACTATAAATTATGATAAACCTGAAAACGCGCGTAGTAAAATCTTATTTGAAAATTTAACTCCTTTGCATGCTAACTCTAGGTTAAAAATGGAAAGAGGTAATGGTTCTAAGGAAGATTTAACTGCTAGAGTATTAGACTTATCTTCTCCTATAGGTCGTGGACAAAGAGGTTTGATTGTAGCTCCTCCTAAAGCTGGAAAAACTATTTTATTACAAAACATTGCTCAAAGTATTGCTTATAATCACCCAGATTGTGTTTTGATGGTTCTCTTGATAGATGAACGGCCAGAAGAAGTAACTGAAATGCAAAGACTAGTTAAAGGTGAGGTAGTAGCCTCTACTTTCGATGAACCAGCTTCTAGACACGTTCAAGTTTCTGAAATGGTAATTGAACGAGCAAAAAGACTAGTAGAACATAAAAAAGATGTTGTTATTTTATTGGATTCAATTACTCGATTAGCTAGAGCGTATAATACTGTTGTTCCAGCATCTGGAAAAGTATTAACAGGAGGGGTAGATGCTAACGCATTACATAGACCTAAAAGATTTTTTGGGGCAGCTAGAAATGTAAAAGAAGGAGGTAGTTTAACTATTATTGCTACAGCTTTAGTTGATACTGGTTCTAAAATGGATGAAGTAATTTATGAAGAATTTAAAGGTACAGGTAACATGGAACTGCCTTTATCTAGAAAAATAGCAGAAAAAAGGGTATTTCCTGCTATTGATTATAATCGCTCTGGTACACGAAGAGAAGAGTTATTAACTATTCCTGAAGAATTACAAAAAATGTGGATTTTACGGAAAATTATTCACCCTATGAGCGAAATAGATGCTATGGAGTTCTTAATTAATAAACTATCCATGACTAAAACTAATGATGAATTCTTTGATATGATGAAAAGATCAAAATAATATTTTTTTGTTAAATTTCTAAAATAATTTTTATTAGTTTATTGTAATAGATAATTTTTATTATAAAAATAGAGATAAAATACTAGATTTTTTTAGTTAGTGTATATATAATATTTATTAGATAATACAAATTTATTTTAATAATACATATTATGTATATACATTATTATTATTCATAATAAATTCTTTGCGTCCGTAGCTCAATTTGGATAGAGCATTACTTTCCGAAAGTAAAGGTCTCAGGTTCAAATCCTGTCGGACGCAAGTTATGTATATTACAGTATAAATATTTTTTTGGTGGTCATAGCTTAGTTGGTAGAGCTCTGGATTGTGATTCCAGCGGTCATGGGTTCAAACCCCATTGACCACCCCACATATATGTAATATATTTTTATATACAATATTAATTGTATTAATATTTTTGTTTATTAATTATTTATTAGTTCAAAAAATTCGGCGAATAGCGCAGCTTGGTAGCGCAACTGGTTTGGGACCAGTGGGTCAGAGGTTCAAATCCTCTTTCGCCGATAATAAAGAACTAAAAAATTTTTTAAATTTTATTTAACACATCAAACTTAAATAAATAATTAGTTTGCATCAAAAATTCTTTTTTTAAAATTTTATGTATTGTTTTATTTGAACGCATGCATATCCAAGTTCTTTTTTTATATAATAAGTGATATCCTTGACTAGATGTAGCTATCCATAACTGTTTTAGAAAAATTTGTGATGTAATAATTATTTTTTTATTATTAAAAAATGTGATTTCTAGCATATTATCTAATAATAAATAATCAATATCTATGTTCTTGTTATTTTTATTCAAAATTTCTTCTATTCTTAACAGTGTTTTTTTAATTTTTTTATAAAATAAAATATCATGCATATTATACCTAATATAGATTATTTTTAATGAATAATTTTTTAAAATTTAATTATAACATTTATTTTTTGAATGAGGAATTTTAACATGTTTTTAAAAAAAAACGTTATTTTTTTTTCAAAAATGCATGGTTTAGGAAATGATTTTGTTTTAATTGATTCTACACAATATGATTTTTTTTTTCATCACAATTAATAAAAAAATGGTCAGATAGGTGTTTGGGCATTGGTTTTGATCAATTTTTAGTACTTCAGCGTCCAATTTGTATGCAAGCTAGTTTTTATTATAGAATTTTTAATTCTAACGGTATGGAAGTTGAACAATGTGGTAATGGAGCTAGATGTATTGCATATTATTTATTTTTAAAAAAAAAAATTAATAAAAAAAAAATTTGTGTTGGCACGAAAAATAGGTATCTATTTTTAGAGCATGTAAAAAATAATATTTTTAAAATAGACATGGGCGAACCTATTTTTACTCCAAAGAATATTCCCTTTTTATGTACTTCTGAACAATCAAGTTATTCTATAATTATTCATGGAATAAATTATCTGATTTATGTAGTTACTATTGGTAATCCCCATTGTGTTATTCAAGTAGATGATATAGAACATATAAATGTTAAAAAAATTGGTAGCGAATTATCTACACATAGTCTTTTTCCAGAAGGTATTAATGTTGGTTTTATGCAAATAGTATCTAAAAAAAAAATATTATTGCGAGTCTATGAACGTCATGTTGGTGAAACAAACGCTTGTGGTAGTGGAGCTTGTGCAGCAGTTGCTATTGGTATACGAAATAAAATATTATCTAACAATGTTGTTGTTACTTTATTGTATGGTCAATTAACAATTTCTTGGAGTGGTTTTTCAGGACATTCTTTGTATATGTCAGGAGAAGCTGTTCATGTATATGATGGTATAATTGCGTTTTAATTAAATTTAATATTATCATTTATTTATATTACATAAATTTTTATATAAATTCTAAATAAAAAATTAGCTTTTTGTATTTTTGTTACATAAAATATATTTATTGTTTGACTTTTTTTATATTGTGCAGTATATAAGAAACATAAGATTATATATAATAATTTTTATATATAAAAATTTTTATTTATTTTTAAATATATAGTATAATTTATATATTGTTAAATTTTTGATTATTGTTTTATGAAACATTAAAAATGTATAATAAATACTTTGATTTTTGTAAACATATATTTAAATATACTTTCTTATATTATTGTTTTTATAACAAGAATTTAATGTAATTTACTTTATTTTTTTTGTGATTTTTAGTTTTTAAAAAACATTTTTATAAATTAATTTTATTAATATGTTATATTTAATAAATATAAAAGGATAGAAATGCTATGTCATCAGTTTCTTCAATAAGATCTAATATAAATCTTAATTTAGAACTTATAAAACAAGTTAATAATAATAGTGTGTTAAAAAATCAAGATTTTAAAAATGTTGATGTTACAATTATTAATAACGCTAATCAAGAGTATATAGCGCATATTTCTCCTAATAGTCAGTATGATCAAGGAAGTATTATAGATCCTGATAAAAATTTTGATTATACAGCTATGGAGTGCGATAATGGTATTTTTAATTGCCCTAATGCTTCTGTATCTGAAGAACATATTGATAATTCAATAAGTGACTCTGATTTTCATAGCACACCCCAATATTACCGTTTAGATGATGGAGTTACAGATTTCTTACCAGAAATTTTTAATAATTCTGATATAAACTGGAACATATTAAATTCTGTTAATTTTTCTACTAAAACTGAATTATTTTCACAAAAATTACAACAATCTTTTAAAGAATTAACGAAAACTGGTCGATTAGAGCAAAAATTTTTAGATAATATTCATAATAAAACTGTTTTTTTAAATGGTAGTAGAATTCCTTCTAATCAAGCTCCAGATATAATGAATATATTTCAAACTTCTGTTACAGATTATGAAGAACAACAATTAATTTCTACTTATGTACATCCTGAAGTATTAGAAGCTGCATGGAATAATTTAGTTTCTCGTTATCCTGAAGTTGAATATCGAGTATCTGATAATGTACGTATTGCTTATGAAATTGATAAAATTGGTCCTGATATGTATAAAGTAGCAGTTACTAAAACAGCAGATTTACAATCTTCTTATTCAGAAAATATTGATGAAATTAATCAATATGGTGTTCGTGCTGCTATGGTTATTAGTAAAAATTCTGATCCAGAAATAAGATATTCATTTTTTGTGCGTTAATTATATAAATGTTTTAATTAGTATAAATTAAAATTATTTAATGTATTACTGCATGTATTTGGAATTGATTCCTGTTTTAATAGGAATCAATTCCGAAAAAATCGTATTATATTATTTTTTATTTTTTTTATAATATAAAAATTTTACCAATAATTTTCGCTTGTTATATGTCCTGGATTTCTTCTAAAATGTTTTTTCATTTTTTTTAAAGAAAACAGTATTTTTTGTGTATCTTTTATCATATTTGGATTACCACACAGCATTACATGAGAGTTTTTTTTATCTAATGGTTCTTGAACGAATTTTTCTAATTTTCCTGAATAGATTAGATCAGGTATACGCCCGAATAGATATTTTTTGTTTTTTTCTCTGCTTAGTATTATTTGTATAATAATTTTATTATTGTATTTTTTTTGGATTTTATTAAATACATTTAGATAATTTAAATTTATACTATATTTAACAGCGTATATTAAAATGATTTTTTTAAATTTTTTTAATATATTTTCTTGTTGTAATATAGAACAATATGGACCTAATGCAGTTCCAGTAGCTATCATCCAAATGTTTTCTTTTTTAGGTAATTCTTCTATGGTAAAAAAACCAAATGAGTTTTTTGCTATGAAAATTTCATAATTGTATATATCATATAAATATGGTGTTAATTTTCCTTTATTGATTAATAAAATATAGAATTCTAAATTTTGATCACTAGGCGGATTTACAAAGGAATATGCTCTTTGGATTCTTTGGTTTTTTGTATTGATATATGACAATTTTGTGAATTGTCCTGCTGTAAATGAATTAATAGGAGCACGTATAATAAGTGAAAATAAGTTATTTTTCCATTTTTTTAATTTTATAATTTTAACATTTAGCCATTGATTCATATCAGAAGATTTCATTATATATGTTTTATAATAATAAATTTATTATATTACACTAGGTTTAAGAGAGTATAAAAATAACTATTTTATCTGATAAATTTTTATAATAATTATTAATTTAATGTAATGATTATTAAAAATAATTGTTAAATTTATTAAATAAAATGATTATTTTTATATAATATAATTAATGATATTTTTTAAAATATAAATATTAAAAATTGTTTTTGTAAAATTATTAAATATATTATACTGTATATCTATACCTTATAAATTTTATTATATTAATACATACTATGAGTTTTTTGTTGTATTAATAAATATTTTGTATTTAAATGGTATCATCATGGTTTTAGAAATATTCTCTAATTTAGAAATAAAAGTACAAAAGTCAGTAGATTGTATTTTATCTTTAAAAAAAAAAATTAAAAATTTAAAATTAAAAAATAAGCACTTAAAAGAAAAATTAAAAGATCTTTATTCTTTAAAAAAAAATATAGAAGAAAAAAATATTTTAATACAAGAAGAAAGGATTAAATGGAAAAACAAGTTAAGATCTTTTTTAGAAAAAATAAATGATTTAGAGTAATTTTAATTTTGTTTAATATATTTAATTATTGTATATTATTTAATATTAATATGTAGTAACGTGTTATACATAGTTTTTTATAATTGCCTATCATAAATTTTTTAGATAGGCAATTTTTTATAAAACATAATAGTTATTAATTAATATGTTTAACAAAATTTATCATAATATTTTTTATAAAATAAATTTGCTTAAATCTTGATTTTCCATTAATTTATCTAAATGTAGACTAACATAGTTTTCATCAATATAAATTTTTTTTCCAAATTGTTCGTTAGAATTAAATGAAATATCTTCTATTAGTTTTTCTAACACTGTATATAATCGACGAGCTCCAATATTTTCCATTGATTCATTAATTTTCCATGATGCTTCAGCAATTTTATGGATGCCTTGTTTTGTGAAAACAATATCCACTCCTTCAGTTTTTATTAGAGCAATGTATTGAGCAGTAATAGATGTATTTGGTTCAGTTAGTATTCTTTCAAAGTCATCTATTGTTAATGCATTTAGTTCTACGCGAATTGGTAACCTACCTTGTAATTCTGGAATTAAATCAGAAGGAGTGGATGTTTGAAACGCACCAGAAGCTATGAATAGTATATGATCTGTTTTTACAAAACCATGTTTTGTAGATACAGTACATCCTTCAATTAATGGTAAAAGATCTCTTTGAACACCTTCTCGTGATACATCTGAATTAGATGTAGAAGATCGGTGTTTGCAGATTTTATCAATTTCATCAATAAATACTATGCTATTCTGTTCTACAGAATATATTGCTTTTTCTTTTAATTCTTCTAAATTAATTAATTTAGCAGCTTCTTCTTCAATAATTAATCTCATTGCATCTTTTATTTTTAGTTTACGTAAATTTTTTTTCTTGCCTCCTAAGTTTTGAAACAAAGATTGTAGTTGATTTGTTAATTCTTCCATTCCTGGAGGAGACATGATTTCTATTCCTAAAGGAACTGAAGCGATTTGTATTTCTATTTCTTTGTCATCTAACTCGCCCTTGCGCAATTTTTTTTTAAATATTTTTATTGTATCTGTAGGTTTTTCTGTAGATTTTTCATCATTCCATTTATTATCATCTGGCATAGGTACCAAAATTTTTAAAATTTTTTCTTCAGCACGTTTTTTAGCATATTTTTTGTTTTTTTTTATATTTTGTGTCCGAATCATTTTAATTGCTAATTCTGTTAAATCCCGTATAATCGAGTCTACTTCTTTTCCTACATAACCAACTTCAGTAAATTTAGTAGCTTCTACTTTAATAAAAGGAGCGTTAGCTAGTTTTGCTAGTCTGCGAGCAATTTCTGTTTTTCCTACCCCTGTTGGTCCAATCATTAAAATATTTTTTGGTGTTATTTCATGGCGTAATTCTGAATTTAACTGCATTCTTCTCCAACGGTTCCTTAACGCAATAGCAACAGCACGTTTAGCATTTTCTTGTCCAATAATATGTTTGTTTAATTCTTGTACAATCTTGCGAGGAGTCATTGCTGACATGTATATTTCCTTATTATATTTCTGAAGATATTTCTTGTATGGTAAATGATGTATTAGTATATATACAAATATTTGCAGCAATTTTTAAGGCTTTTTTTACTATATTAGAAGCACTTAAATTTGTATTTTTAATTAAAGCATATGCAGCTGCTTGCGCGAATGCTCCACCTGAACCGATGGCCATAACATCATTTTCTGGTTTTATTACATCTCCTGTTCCAGTAATGATAAGAGAATTTTTTTTATCAGCTACAGCTAGTAATGCTTCTAATTTTCTCAATAATCTATCAGTTCTCCAATCTTTAGCTAATTCTATAGCAGATCTTTGTAATTGTCCTTGATATTTTTCTAGTTTTTTTTCAAATAATTCGAATAATGTAAATGCGTCTGCTGTTCCTCCAGCAAAACCTGCAATTACTTGATCTTTATAAATTGAACGGACTTTTTTTACATTACTTTTCATTACAGTATGTCCAAAAGTAGCTTGTCCATCACCACCAATTACTACTTTTCCATGTACACGAACACTTAGTATTGTAGTCATAAATAACATAATCTCTTATTAAATATAGTTGTATATATTTTACATGTATAAGTTTATTTTTATGAAATTGATAAGTATTTTATACAATTAATATTGATTTTAAAAAATATTACATATAATATATGTATTATTTAGAATAATTAACTTTTAATTTTTTGCGTTATATAATATATTATTTGCATTTAAAGGTATCTTTAGACAGTATACTACATTTTTCTTTGGAGAAGATGTGATGAAAAAAAATATTCATCCTGAATATAAAAAAATTTCTGCTATTTGTTCGTGTGGCTATACAATTCCGGTTTTTTCTACTAAAAAAAAAGATATGTTGCTTGATTTATGCTCACAATGCCATCCATTTTATACAGGTAAACAGAGAAGTATGAATAAAAAAGGTCGAATACAAAGATTTCAGAAACGTTTTAATTTATCAGAAATTTAAAATTAAAGGATTTTTTTGGCATTAATAAAAATATATGATTTTTTAGAAGAAATTTTGATTTTTTAACTGTATGTAATATTTATCTATATAATAATTTATATTTATACATAAAAAATAAATATTAATAATGTATGATTGTATTTTTTTAAAAAATTTTGAAATTTTTTATATTTCATTTTTTTTAGCGGGAAACGAGATTTGAACTCGCGACCGCAACCTTGGCAAGGTTGTGCTCTACCAGTTGAGCTATTCCCGCAATATATTATATTTTAATTATATAAAACATTGTTTTTTTTTGCAAGAATTATTTAAATAAAAATAGAATTTATAATACTTTGTATTTTTTATAAATATCTATTTTTTATATAAAAAATAATTTTTCTTTATATATTTTTAATTCTAGTATGGACTCCATTAAGTCTTCTTGTGCACGATGGATTTTTTTTTTTTTTATTTTTGTTAAAATATTAGGTTTCCAGCGTTGTGCTAACTCATTAATTGAACTAACATCTAAATTTCTATAATGAAAATATGATTCTAATCTTGGCATGTGATATGATAAAAAAGATCTATCTGTTGATATGGTGCTTCCACACATAGGAGAAATTTTTTTTTTAATCCATTTACTCAAAAATAATAAGGTTTTTTTTTCAGCACTTTTTTCATTCTCTTTACTGATATTTATATTTTTAATTAATCCGTTATTTTGATGTATACAAAATATTTCATCATTCATTTTTTTTAAAACAATTTTTTTTTGAAAAATTACAATATTAGGCCCTATTTCTAAAATATTTAAATATTTATCTGTGATAATAGTAGAAATTTCAATTATTTTATGAATTTTAGGATTTAATCCCGTCATTTCTAAATCAATCCAGATTAATTTTTCGTTTTTTTTTTTATTTTTCATATTTATTTTATATAATTTTTGGCACGTTAATTAACAACATATATCTTTATTAATAATTTGAAGATATATAATATTTATATTTGAATAATTTAATAGATCATGTATACATTAAATGTATACTATATTGATACATAATAATTTAAATAATATAAGGGATAGAATGAAAAATATCAATCCAACTAAAACATTTTCTTGGAAGCAATTAACTAATCACTTCCATGATATTAAAAATATTCATATAAAAGATTTATTTAATATAGATAAAAATAGATTTCGTAATTATTCTATTTTATTTCAAGATAATATTTTAGTAGATTTTTCTAAAAATCGTATAACTCATCAAACCTTGCAATTATTATTAATGTTAGCTAAAGAATGTTTTTTAAATGATGCTATACAAAGTATGTTTGCAGGATATAAAATTAATAGAACAGAAAACAGATCTGTTTTACACACAGCCTTACGTACTAAATTGAGTAATACGATAATTGTAGATAATACGAATATTATTATAAATGTACAAAAAGAATTAAAAAAAATAAAAAATTTTTCTAATTCTGTTATTCAAGGTAGTTGGAAGGGATATACAGGAAAAAGTATTTCTGATGTAGTTAATGTTGGGATTGGTGGCTCATATCTTGGTCCCTACATGGTAACGGAGTCTTTAAAAGTTTATAAAAATCATTTAAATATTCATTTTATTTCTAATATTGACGGTACTAATATTGTTGAAGTATTAAAAAAAGTTAATTTAGAAACTACTATTTTTTTAATTGCTTCAAAATCTTTTTCTACAGATGAAACTATAAGTAACGCTAATTATTTAAAAAATTGGTGTCTTTTTCATACTAATTGTTTAAAATATCTTGATCTTCATTTTTTTGCACTATGTGAAAATACAACAGCAGCATTAAATTTTGGTATTATCAATGAAAATATTTTTAAATTTTGGGATTGGGTAGGCGGTCGTTATTCTTTATGGTCTTCTGCTGGTTTATCTATTGCTTTATCTATTGGATTTAAAAATTTTGAATTATTATTGTATGGAGCATACACGATGGATCAACATTTTTTAAATCAAGAGTTATCGCAAAATATTCCAGTTATTTTGGCTTTAATTAGTTTATGGTATACTAATTTTTTCAAAACAGAAACAGAAGCTATATTTCCTTACGATGAATACATGCACGCATTTCCTGGATATTTACAACAAAGTTATATGGAATCTAATGGAAAATCAATCGATCGTAGTGGTAATTTAGTTACATGGAACACTAGTCCAATTATTTGGGGAGAATGTGGTACTAATGGTCAACATTCTTTTTTCCAACTATTACATCAAGGTACAACTCTTATTCCATGTGATTTCATTATTCCGGCTATGAGTCACAATTCTATTAATGATCATCATAAAAAGTTGTTATCAAATTTTCTAGCACAAACTAGATCTTTAGCTTTTGGTAATGAAAATAATATGGATAATAATATTAATTTAAATAATTTAGATTGTAGTTTACATATATCATATAAATATTGTCCTGGAAATAAACCAACTAATTCAATTATGTTAAAGAGTTTAACTCCATGTAATTTAGGTTCTTTAATATCTTTATATGAACACAAGATATTTGTTCAAGGAGTTATTTTAAATATTTTTAGTTTTGATCAATGGGGTGTTGAATTAGGTAAACTAGTAACTAGTGATATATTTAGTGATTTATTGAAAGAAAAATTTAATAATTCATATGATAGTTCTACTCAAGGATTACTGAGTGTTTATAAAAAATGGATGTAAATTTGATTATTACATCAATATTAAAAATTTTTTATACTGTATAGAATTGATATATAAATATAATTATATATATGATAATATATATGTTATATATAAAAAATTTTTATATTCTATCTGTAAACGATAAAAGGTATGTATTTTTATAATTGATAATAAATAATGAATAATAAACCAATAATATTATTTTTGATGGGTCCAACAGCTATAGGTAAGAGCGCAGTTGCTCTTCAAATAAAAAAAAATTTTTCTATGATAGAGTTATTAAGTGTAGATTCTAAATTGATATATAAAGGATTAGATATTGGAACTGATAAGCCACTTAAAAAAGATTTACAAAAAAATATATATCGGTTAATTAATATTTTAAAACCTCAAGAAATTTATTCATCTGCTGATTTTTATAGAGATGCTGTAGAAGAAATAGAAAATATTTTAAAGCTAGGAAAAATTCCTCTTTTAGTAGGAGGAACAATGTTTTATTTTAAAACATTACTCAATGGATTTTCTGATTTACCACCATCTAACCCTATTATTAGAAATTATATTTTTAACAATATATGTTCAAGAGATAAAAAAAAATTGTTTAATGTTTTAAAAAAAATCGACAAAAATTCCAGCGAACAAATTCATATAAATGATATTCAGCGAGTTTTACGTGCTGTTGAAATTTTTTTTGTTTCAGGTGGTTGTCCTCGCAGTACATTAATTAAGTCGGTTAACAAGAAATTGCCTTATAGAATTTTTCAATTCGGATTAGTTCCTTATAAAAAAAGTGTTTTATATACTAAAATAGTACAACGTTTTTATTATATGTTAGAGTGCGGTTTTGAACAAGAAGTACGTAATTTATACGAAAATAAAAATTTAAATCTTTCTTTTCCGTCTATTAATAGTATTGGCTACAAGCAGATGTGGTTATATATACAAAATAAATATACATATCAAGAAATGATTAATAGTACACTTAAATCTACTTACCAATTAGTTAAACGTCAATTAACTTGGTTAAATAATTGGACAGATATTACTTTAATACCAGATAACAAAATAGATTTTTTAATGAAAAAAATCCAAAAAATATTGTTGTATGAGTTAAATAACTAATGGTATAAAATATTGTTATAATAATAAAAAATAGAATATTATTTGATGAGTTAATGAATATTAAATACAATTTTTTTAAACAACTATATTTTTCATGAATATAATTATGTTAATATAGTGGAATATTTTTAATGTAAAAATTATATAGTATTATATATTTTATATAAAAAAATTTTTTAAAGTAAAACTATTTTTTTTTTTTAAATAATTAAAGATAGTTATCTATATATTAAAAAGGAGTTTTATTTGTGCGTCACTATGAAATTATTCTAATGATTCGTCCAGACAAAAATGAAAAAATTTCGCATGTTATTGATTTTTACACCAAGATTATATTATCTAAATCTGGAATTATACATCGTTCAGAAAATTGGGGACAGCGTATTTTATCGTATTCTATAAATAAATTACAAAAAGCAAATTATGTTTTAATGAATATTGAAGTATCTATTGAATGTATGAAATATTTAGAAAATCATTTTAAATTTAATTCTAAAATAATTCGTAATTTAATTCTTGTATGTAATAAAGCACATACAGATATTTCTCCTATCTTAAGAAATCAAGAAAATAATAAAAAAGAAGTGATAGCTACTAAAAATAATAATAAAAAGTATTTTATTAATAATAATCACATTTAATTTTTAATATATAAAATTAATAATAAAAATTATGCTGTGTATGTATAAAGTCTAGGGGTATATATATTATGGTTCGTTATTTTCGTCGCAGAAAATTTTGTCGTTTTACTGCAGAAGGAGTTAAATATATAGATTATAAAGATATAGAGACTTTAAAAAATTATATTACTGAGAATGGAAAAATAGTTCCCAGTCGAATTACAGGGACAAAAGCAAAGTATCAAAGACAATTATCTCGTGCGATTAAAAGAGCACGATTTATTAGTTTAATTCCGTATACTGATCAACATCATTAAAATATAAAAATAGTATTCTTTTATAATGATTTTAAATGATACTTAAGGTGTTTATACTACATGAAAATTATTTTATTAAATACTATTAATAATATGGGAAAAAAAGGTCAATTAATTTCTGTAAAAAAAGGATATGCTAGAAATTATTTAATACCTACTTCGCAAGCATTGTTAGCTACTGAGAAAAATATTAAAATCTTTGAACGAAATAGAATATATGCTGAAAAAGAAGAATCTAAAAAAATTAATAAAGCTGTTGAAAGAGTTAACGCTATTAAGTTAATGGGTTCTATTGTTTTTTTTATGAAATCTAGTAAAAAAAATAAAATATTTGGTTCTATTAGTGTAAAAGATATCATAGAAACTTTATCAGAAATAGGTTTTTTAGTTTCTAAAAATGAAATAAAATTACCAAATGGATTATTACGATATTTAGGAGTTCATACAATTATATTTACTCCGTATAAAAATATTTCTACTAAAATTCAAGTATCAATTTTATCGACATAAAAATTTTTAAATTATAGGTTTTGCTTTATGTGCATAAATTTATTGATGATAAATGTTAAATTCATAGATTCAAGTATCAAAAAAAATTTTAATTTTCCTGAATATTTATGTAATGGTTTATCAGGTTTTTTTTTAAGGGCTTATCTCAAAAAAAAGATATGCCTTTTTTCTAAAAAAACAACATTAATTTCAACAGGACTTTTTATACATATTTTGGATAAAACTGCTCGTGTTGTTATTGAACCTACTACTATTATAAATAATAAGTCTCATATAATAATAGGAAATCCATTTAATTTTGCGTATTTTTTTGATTTTTTTGAACTAAAAGTATCTTTGTGGAACTGTAGTAAAAAAAATTTTTATATTAATCCTGGTGATAAAATTGCTCAATTATCAATTATTCCCAATAAGAAAATAAAATTTTTATATATATAATATTGTTAATATCGATATATATATAAATATAATTTAAATATTTTAAAAATTATTTGCATTAAATTTAAATACTTACAAGATATGGCCCTTGCTGGATTTGAACCAGCGACCAAACGATTATGAGTCGTGTGCTCTAACCACTGAGCTAAAGGGCCTATGAAAAGTATCTATGTTTTAAACAAATTAAGTTTAATAATGTATTATAGAACAATTTAAAGCACTAATCTATATTTTTTTTTAAAGTTAACTGTTTTGTGATATTTTTAACATGATATAAAGAAATATTAACATTATTAATTGACATGTAATTTTTCATATGATATATATTAAACATATTCCTCTGTAGTTCAGTTGGTAGAACGGCGGACTGTTAATCCGTATGTCACTGGTTCGAGTCCAGTCAGGGGAGAATCTATAAATTTAATTTATAAAATAAATATTAATTTTATATTTTATATATATATGGATATTTTATCTTTTAAAAAGATATATTTTTATGTGCAAAAAAAAAGGCAGTAATTATATTTTCAAAAAAACTTTAGTATTTTATGACTATGAAACTTTTGGAACAAATGTATCTTTAGATAAAATTTCTCAGTTTTGTAGTATAGAAGTAGATAGTACATTCAAATATTTTAGTAAAAAAAATATTTTTTTTTGTCACCCTCCCTTAGACTATTTACCTGATCCTAAATCTATTTTAATTACTAAAATATTACCACAATATACTCAAAAATATGGTGTTAATGAATATTTTTTTGCTAAAAAAATTTATAAAATTTTTTCTCAAAAAAATATATGTATTATAGGATATAATAACATTAATTTCGACAACTTATTTACCCGCAATCTTTTTTATAGAAATTTATTTGATCCGTACGAATGGAGTTGGAAAAATGGTAATTTTACTTGGGATATATTAAATATTTTACGTGCATTTTATGTGTTTCATCCAAACACCATGCTTTGGCCTAGTGACACGAAAGGAATAGTTAGTTTTAAATTATTTGATATTACAAAAATAAATAAAATTACACATGTGCAAACGCACGATGCGTGTTCAGATGTTTTAGCAACTATTTTAGTAGCAAAACGTTTATATAAAAAAAATAAAAAATTTTTTTTATTTTTATATGAAATATCTCATAAAAAATATATATTATCATTTATTCTTAGAAATTATAATAAACCTTTTTTTTATTTGTCTAGTTATTTTGGCTCTAAAAATAGTAATTTAGGTTGTGTTATGATTATAGGTTCTCATCCAAACTACAAAAATTCTTTTATTATAATTGATTTATCGATATGTTTGAAAAAAATATTTTACTTTTATTCACATGTTAAATCCCATAAAATCACTATAAAAAATTTATTTGATTGCGGAATTAAAGTTATTTATTTAAATAAATCACCACTTTTGTTTTCCTATAACTCTCTTTCTTTACATGACTGTAATAGGATTAAAATCAATTATATTAGATGTCAAAAAAATTTTTTTTTATTACAAAAAAATGCATCAATTAAAAATTGGATTATATCTTTTTTTTCCTGTGAAACTCCAAAAAGAATGGTTCATGATGTAGATTTAATGTTATATAATAATTTCTTTTTTTCAGAAGATAAGTTATTATTTTTATTGTTACATAAAAAATTTCCATTAAAATGGATAAATTGGTATCCTAAATTTATTGACAACCGAATTGAAGAAATTTTTTTTCGTATAAAAGCTCGTAATTTTATTGATTTATTAAATAATAGAGAAAAAAATCATTGGAAAAAATATTGTCAACATAAATTTAACTCTATTTTTATTAATCAATATATTAATAATATTAAAAATTTACAATTACAAGTTAAAGAAAAAAATTTATTTTTGTTAAAACAGTTAATAGTGTATACAAAAAAAATAAAACACGATATTAAAAATATTTTTTAAAAGTGATTTTTTTTTAAATTATATAATATGTAATATTTATTACATATAAATATTTATTTTTTAAATTTTAATTTTTTATTACAGAATAGAAAATTTTTCATTTTTCTTTTTATGTAAATTCTATCTTTTTCTAAAAACATATTTAATTTTTTTTCATTTATGATCTTTGTTTGCTGAATTAACCAAAAAGACCATGCTTGTTTAGAAATTTCTTGATAAATTTTTTGCCCTGTTTTTCCTGGAAAAAAAGGATATTCTAATCCCTCTGCTTCTTTTTTTAAAAAAAAACAAAAAATTACACGTGTATATTTTTTTTTCATATTTTTTATTATTATTTTTTGTAGTGAAACGAATATTTTTTTTATTGGAGAAGGAATTCCAATTTTTTGAGGTTTAAAAATATTATACCATATTTTTTTTTGTGTTATATTATTATATATATTTTTTTTTTTAATTTTTATTATTTGTGAAAAAACATATAATTTGGTATTACTGATGTAATGTATAAATGGATGAATCATTATATTTAGATTTTTTTTTGCTTGTTCCCATTTTTTTTTTGATATTGGAAATGATGTTAAAGGAAAATAAAAAAGTTTTTTCCATATGGATATGTTTTTTAATTGAATTAAAAAATATAAATTTTTATACTGTATTATTGAAAATAATATTCCTATTTTATTTTTTTTTTTAGTTTTTTCTTTTGTAAAATACATATTGTGAATATAATATTGACATGAAGAATTTAAAGGACATATTGAACAACTAGGTTTTTTGTTAGTACAAATAAATGATCCAATGTCCATCATGGCTTGATTGAATTTACTAGATTGATGAATAGGAAGATGTTGATAAATTAAATTCCATAGTTTTTTGTTTAGTTTTTTTGTTTTAGTTTTACTTATATCAATAGAATGATATCGTATTAATATACGTTTTACATTACTATCTAAAACAGCGTATCCAAAATTATATGCAAAAGATAATATTGCTCCTGCTGTAGATTTTCCAATTCCAGGTAATTTATTTATTTCATGAACATTATCAGGAAAAACTCCATGATAATTTTTACAAATTAGTGTTGCTGTTTTATATATACGATGAGCTCTTTGGTAATATCCTAAACCGCTCCATAAATATAAAATTTCATTTATATGAGAGCTAGCTAAAGATCTTATAGTAGGAAATTTTTTTATAAATTTTTTAAAATAAGGAATTACAGTTTTAACTTGAGTTTGTTGTAACATAATTTCAGATATCCAGATTTGATAAATATTTTTTTTATGCCAAGGTAAATTTTTTCTTCCGGAAATATGAAACCAATTTAGTATTTTTTGTGAAAAAAACATGCTAAATCCTAGTTAAATTTTTTAAATATAGTTTATAATTTATGTGTAAATTTTAAAGATAATATTTTTAAAAAAATTTTGTTCAACAGATGTGTTATATAAATTTATTTATTTTATTGGAGATAAAATGACTATTTTAATAAATGATGTGTTTAATAAAAGTAATTTTTCTTTAATTAAAAGTTATGTAATAAGAAGAAGACGTATTAGTCAAAAAAAAAAAGAGTATGTATTAAAGTATTGGAAAATATATGGTATTGACTTTGATAAATCTGTTTTTTTAGATTATTCTGTTTTTTTTTCTAATGATCAACCATATATTATAGATGTTGGTTTTGGTGATGGTAAATTATTTGTGGAAAAAGCTATTAGTAATCCACATATAAATTTTATTGGAGTGGAAGTATATCCAAGAAGTATTTTTTCAGCTGTACAGTATGCTAATATATTTCAAGTATCCAATATACGTATTATATTTCATGATATTGTAGAAGTTTTATTCTATATGATTCCAGATAATACTATTAGTATGATACAAATTTTTTTTCCTGATCCTTGGTTTAAAAATAAACATCATAAAAGAAGATTAATTAATAATTTTTTTATTAAATTAATAGAAAACAAAATTATTTTTGGTGGTTTTATACATATTGTTACAGATTGCTTGCTTTATTCTACTAAAATATGTTATTTAATGTCACAACATTCTAAATTTAAATGTTTATTAGGAAAAAATACTATTTTTACTTTATTTAGTACATATATGCAAACAAAATTTGAAAAAAAGGCTGTATTATTAAATAATAGAATTTTTGATCATAAATATAAATTACAGGTCGAATAATTATTTAATATAGTCGAATGTTACTCTAAAAATATTGATAATAATGAATTTAATTGATTTCTCCCTTTTGGAGTAATTATCCATGAATTCACATTTTCTTGAAGAAATCCTTTTTTTTTAGCAAAAATTATTTTTTCTTTAATTTTGATGATTTTAATATAAGTTTTTTTCTCAAATTCTTTATGCAAAATAGGTTTTAATAGTCTAAATTTATTCAAAAAAAATTCTAAAGGAATGTCTTTTTTTGGAACAATATATTTTTTTTTAAGATAGTTTCCGATCATATATATAATATCATTTTTAGTTTTTATAGTTCTGATAATTTTCTGGTTTAGCTGGGTTATTTTTCCATGAGCTCCACATCCAACACCAATATAGTCGCCAAAATTCCAGTAATTAAGATTATGTTGGCATTGATATTTTGTTTTTTGAGTGTAAGAAGATATTTCGTATTGTATATATCCATATTTTTTAAGTAATTCTTTTCCTTTTATAGTCATAATACTAATAGTATGAAGTGATGGTAGTGATATATTTGTTGTATAAAATTTAGTGTTTGGTTCAATATTAAGTTGATACCAAGATATGTGCTCAGGTTGTATAATAATAGTTTGATATAGATCGTCTAGAGCATCTTGAACTGTTTGTTCTGGAAGACCATACATCAAATCTATGTTTAAATTTCTATTAGGCAAATTTTTAGTAGAATTAATTAATTCCATTGTTTTTTTTTTGTCGTATTTTCTATCTATTTTTTTTAACAAAGATGGATTAAATGTTTGAATTCCTATTGAAAATCTATTAATACCGGCATGGTAATACTCTAATATTTTTTTTATTTTGTCTATATCGGGATTAATTTCTATAGAAATTTCTATATTTTTTGAAACGGACATTAATTTTTTTATTTTAGATAGCAAGTATAATATTGAAGTACTTTTTAATAAACTAGGTGTTCCTCCACCAATAAAAATTGATTGAATAATTCGGTTTGAAATGATTTTTTTGTCATTTTTTAAATCATAAAGAACATGTTTGATGTATTTTTTTTCTGAAATTTTATTTGATTGTGGATATGAATGAAAATCACAATATGGACATTTTTTGATACACCATGGTATATGAATATATAAACTAATTGATGGTAAATTATGTGTATTTTTTTTGTTCATAATGTTCTTATAGTTAAAATAATGTTTTTTAAGAATATTTTTTAATAATTAATATAAATATGTATTTTTGTATGTATGATTTTTTAACTACAAGTATAATTTTCATGTAACCAACTATCTAAAATTATTTTAGCTGAAATGGAGTGTACACAAAAATTTTTTTTTTTTTTTAAAAATGACCGTGCTTCCTTTGACGAATAGTTTTCATTATATAAGAAAACACTTTTATTAAATTTTTTTTTGCAAATATAACTGAATTTTTTTATTTTTTTGTTTATGTTTTTTTTTATGTAATATGGATATCCAATTACTATATTTTTAGGTTTCCAATATTGGATTATATCATTAATTTTAATCCATAATGTTTTTTTTTTATTAATGATAGATTTTATAGGAGTAGAAGACTTTATTCTCGTTTCAGCTACAGCGACTCCAATAGTTTTTATTCCATAATCAAAACATATTACAATCATAAATTATATCAGAAAAATTTTGTTAGTATATTTATTTTTATATAAATAAATTTGAGTTAATATAACATAAATTATATATAACATATTTATCTGATATTTTCCATAAAAAATTTTTGTGCAGTAATGTAAGATATTTATATGGTAACGATTACTATCGTGAATGATTTTAATCTATTATTAATACACAATTTTATTATGTACATGATATTTTTGATATATAAAATTATTATTTTAATAATAATTTTTATAAAAATTATTTGTAATTATGATTGATTTTTTACATTTAATGATTTATTTTTCTGAATTTTTCAATATAAAAATATTAATTATTATTTATAATTAATTTTTAACGACATTTATTTTAGACATTGTTTTTTTAATTTAATTGTGATATTTTTGATTAGTATAATTGTCAAAACGTGACCACTGCCCATTGAATGTTAATCGTACAGTTCCAGTAGGACCATTTCGTTGTTTACCTATGATAATTTCAGCAATACCTTTAAATTCACTATTCTCATGATAGAGTTCATCTCTATAAATAAAAAGAACTAGATCAGCATCTTGCTCTAAAGAACCAGACTCTCTTAGATCTGAATTAACTGGTCTTTTATCAGATCTTTGCTCTAGAGATCGATTTAATTGTGATAGAGCAATAATTGGAATATTTAATTCTTTTGCTAAAGATTTTAATGTTCTCGAAATTTCAGCTATTTCTAAAGTTCTATTACCAGATAATGCAGGTATTTTAATTAACTGAAGATAGTCTATCATAATTAAACTTAATCCGTTGTTTTCTCGATATATTTTTCTTGAGCGAGATCGTACTTCATTAGGTGTTAATCCAGATGAATCATCTATATAAATATTTTTCTTTTTTAATAAAATATTTATAGTGCTGGATATTCTACTCCATTCTTCATCATTTAATTTTCCAGTTCGAATCTTAGATTGATTAACCCGAGATAGAGAAGCTAACATACGAATCATGATTTGTTCTCCTGGCATTTCTAAACTGAATATTAAAATTGGTTTTTCATATAGCATTGCTGTATTTTCACATAAATTCATAGCAAATGTAGTTTTACCCATAGATGGTCGAGCAGCGATAATAATAAGATCTGACTGTTGTAATCCAAATGTTTTTTTATTTAAATCATGGTATCCAGTATTTAATCCGGTTATTCCATCATTTGGTTTTTTTAATAATTTTTCAATGGATTGAATAGTAGTATCTAAAATTTTTTCTATATTTTTAGGTCCTTCTTTACCTGCAGAACGTGCTTCAGAAATTTTAAATACACTAGATTCAGCATAATCTAATAGCTCTAGACTTGTACGTCCTTTAGGATGATATCCTGCATATGCAATATTATGTGCAGTAGAAACAATTTCACGTATTATTGCTCTCTCTCGTATTATTTCTGCATAAGAAATAATATTGGTAATGCTAGGTGTATTTTTTGAAATTTCTGCTAAATAAGAAAATCTTCCGACATTATTTAGTTCTCCTTTTTGTTCTAATGATTCAGAAAGTGTAATTAAATCAATTGGAGATCCTTTTTCTATTAGAAATTTCATTTCGCAAAAAATTAATTGATGTTGTTGACTGTAAAAATCTTCAGTGACAATATATTCAGAAATTACATCCCATTGTTGGTTATCTAACATTAATCCTCCTAATACAGATTGTTCAGCTTCTAATGAATGAGGAGGTGTTGTGAATTCGTTTTTATTTTCTATTGATCCTATCATAAATAGTTTATTCTCTTATATAAATTTTTAAAAATATGTTTTGAATTGTTGTTTTAATAATAGTCTCATATTAAATGCTGTTTTTTTAAAAAACTTTGTTTTTAATATTTAGATAATAATTATATATTTTAAATATTTAATTTTATTAAAAATTTAAAAATAAAAGAATATATAGAACATATAAAATAAAAGAGTTTTTTTTGATGATCTTTTTGAAATATCGTATATATCAAATAAAATATTTTTTTTATTTATAATTGTTAATTATAAATTATACTATGATTTTTTTATTAAATATTTTGTGTATTTTAGTGAATAAACTGTGTGCATCTTTTTTATGATGTATATTTTTTAAAATGTATTTTTTCCATTTTTTTGAATGTGGTTGTTTATAAAAAATATTTAACATATGTTTTATTATATGAATAATTTTTGTTTTTTTTTTTACTTCTTTTTCAGTATACTTAAGCATTTTTGTTAAAAATTTTTTGAAATTAAAAATTTTTTTACTAGAGAAAATTTCTTTATCTATTTTACATAATAGTAATGGATTTTTATAGATTTCTCGACCCATCATAATACCATCTACATGTTTTAAATGTTGTTGTATTTCTGGAATAGATTTTATTCCTCCGTTTAAAATAATTTTTAAATGAGGAAAATCTTTTTTTATTTGATAAACATATTGATAGTTTAATACAGGTATATTTCTGTTTTTTTTAGGACTATTTAATTGTAAGTCAGCAATTCTTGCGTGTATAATAAATTTAATACAGTATTGGTTTTTTGATACTTTTTGAATAAAATTTTTAAGAAATTGATAATTATTATTTTTATTGGTTCCGATTCTGATTTTTACGCTTATAGGTATTGGTACAGTAAAATATATAGTTTTTATGCAATGATATACTATATTAGGGGTATTCATTAAATATACTCCAAATTTACCAGATTGAGCGTGTTGTGAAGGACAACCAATATTTAAATTTATTTCATTAAATCCCAAGAAGTATGCTATTTTGGCGCATTTTTTAAAATGTATATAATTATTTCCAGCTAATTGAATTGCAATAGGAGTATTACCTGTTACTTGTTTTTTTGAAAATAAATTTTTTTTGTTTATTAATTCATGAGTGGTAATCATTTCTGTATATAGAAAAGTTTTTTTAGTCAATTGTCTGTAAAAAAATAGACAATGTCTATCGGTATATTTTAACATAGGTGCGACAGAAAATTTATGTACATTGTTTTTTTGCATATTGTTTTTTGTAATTTTTATATAGTAAGAATTTTTTATATTTTTGATAAAATATTATTATTTTAATCTAAAAATATATTTATATAAAGTTAAAAAATTAAGTTTTAAAAGTGTAGTTTTGAATATTTTAATTAGTTATTTTTGAAAAGAATTATTTGTGTATATACGTGTAATTCAATAAAAGTATTTATTATAATAAAATTATTTTTTTTATGGTATAATTTTAAATAATTATATTTTTATATAAATCATATTTAGGTTAAATTTATGGCAAGTAGAGGTGTAAATAAAGTTATTTTAATCGGTTACTTAGGACAACATCCAGATGTACGATATATGCCTAATGGCGGAACTGTAGTAAATATTACTATTGCTACTTCAGATATATGGAAAGATAAAAATACTGGTGAAACTAAAGAGAAAACTGAATGGCACAGAGTAGTTTTATTTGGTAAAATTGCTGAAATTGCTGGTCAATATTTGAAAAAAGGATCGCAAGTTTACATAGAAGGATCTTTACAGACTCGTAAATGGAAAGATCAAAATGGATTAGATCGTTATACTACAGAAATAGTAGTTAGTGTTACCGGTTCTATGCAAATGTTAGGTTCACGGAATACAACTAATTCATCACCACCTGTTAATGAAATGCAAGATATATCACATGAAGATAGTTTATCTACATCTATGAACGTTAATACTATTTCTAAAGATATTTCTTCTGAATTTAAAAATAAATCACATTTAGTAGATACAACTTCAAAGATTGATTTTGATGATGAAGATATTCCTTTTTAATTTTTATGAAATATAAATAATATTTTTATTTATATTATTTATATACGGTAGTCTAATTCTATTAGATATTGTTTTTGATAAAATGATATATAATATCACAAAAAGTTTTAGGGTGAGATAAAAAAGGTGCATGTTTAGCTCCTTTTATAATTATAGAATCTTTTTTTTGATATATATTTTCTATTTTTTTGTGTGTTTTTCTAGGTATTAGATTATCTAATTCTCCATATATTCTTAATGTTGGAATATTTGAGTACAATATGTTGCCCCTGTAATCAATTTTAGTTAACCAGTCATATCCTATTTCAATAGCTTCTTTTTTTGGATTAGGATATTTTTTGGAAAAATTTTTTTTTATTATAAGCTTAGAAATTTTGTACTGATTTGTATTAATAACATGTATTAAAGTAAAATTTTTTAAAAAATTATTATAACATGAAAGAATACTCTTTCTCATAGAGTATAATATACTTATAGGTATTCCAGGCCATTTTTTTTCTTGTATAAAATATGGTGATGATGTTACATAAATAGTTGCTAAAGTACGATGTGGATATTGTAGACTTAAATAGTGCGCAAGTAACCCTCCCATAGACCATCCGATCCATATTATTTTTCTTTTTGTTTGTTTTAATAAAAAATTAGATATTTGTTCAAATGTCATTATAGGAGAATTTATATTTTTTCCAAATCCAGGAAAATCAAATGTATGTAGTGTAAAATATGGTTTTAATATTGGAATAATTTTATTCCATACTATTGAATGTAACCCCCATCCATGCAAGAACATTAAATGGATTTTTTCTATTCCAAAGATAGAACAATGTATTTTTTTTTTATTTTTATTCATATAGTTAACGACTATTCTAAGAATTAGATAGTATGGAAAAAAATTTTGGGATATATATTATATTTCTATATATTTATATAATATAGAATTTATATATATTTATTTTTTATTTAATATACAATAACATATTATGTAGAATAATTCTATGATTACGATATCAGATTCAGCTAAACAATATATAAATAGTTTATTGTCTAAAAAAAAAGTGGAAACAAACATCAGAATTTTTATTAATTCTCCAGGAACTATACATGCTGAATGTGGCATGTCGTATTGTGATCTTCAAGATATTGATTTAAAAAATGATCAAAAAATTTCTTTTAATGAATTTGATATTTATATTCATAAATCTATAGTTCCTTTTTTAAAAGATTCTAGTATAGATCTTATTAAAAATGAAGTAGGATCACAAATTACTTTAAAGGCTCCTTATGCAAAATCAGTACAAAAATTTAGTCATGGTTCTCAATTAGAGAGCGATGTACGAAAATTTTTATTTGTTCAAGTGAATCCTACATTATTATTACATGGCGGTTCTGTTGATTTAATAAATATTAATAGTAATGGAGTAGTTTTTTTACAATTTTCAGGTGGATGTAATGGTTGTTCTATGATTAGTACTACACTAAAATTGGGTATAGAAAAACAATTAATGCAAAATTTTTCTGAAATTTCACGAGTAGAAGATGTAACAAATCATGTTTATGGTCAACATTCATATTATTAATATTAATATTATTTTATTTTTTTTGATTGTTTTTGAAAAATTAATATAAATATATATGTATATGGTGAGAAAGGGATTCGAACCCTTGATACATTTTATTGTATACACGCTTTCCAAGCGTGCTCCTTAAACCACTCGGACATCTCACCATGAAATTATATATAAGTAATTATTTATGATAGTACAATCATATTAAAAAGCATTTTTAAAATCAAGTTTTTTTACTATATTCTTATAATTCATATAGTATATATTATGCTTATTTTTTATATTACTTCGTAATATAATGTGGTATTTTATTATTAAAAATATATTTTTAGTATAAATTATTGGTTTTAAATAACATTTATTATTAGAAGGAACTACCATGAATAGCGATAAAAAAAAAAATATTTTTTTGATTGGGCCTATGGGAGCTGGAAAAAGTACGGTAGGTCGCTATTTATCTCAAGTTCTAAACATGTCTTTTTATGATTCTGATTCTGAAATTGAAAAAAGAACTGGTGCAGATATAGACTGGGTATTTGAAGTAGAGGGAGAATCTGAATTTCGTATACGAGAAGAAAAAATTATTAATGAGTTAACTGATAAAACCGGTATAATATTATCTACAGGTGGTGGATCGATACTTTCATTAAAATCTAGAGATTTATTACAATCTAGAGGTGTTGTTATATATTTACGTACTTCAGTAAAAGAACAATTATTGCGAACTAAAATGGATAAAAAAAGACCTTTGCTATCTTCAAATAGTAATGAAAATAAAAAAATATTAAGATCGTTATTAGTTATTCGTGATCCAATATACAAAAAGATGTCTGATTTTATTATTGATACAGTTAATAATGATATACCATGTATAGCTTCGAATATTATGCAATTTTTTCATAGTTTTAGTAAAGTTAGTTAAATTTTTATCTTTTTTGTAAAATAGAATATAGGTTAGGTAAGTATGATCGATAAAGTACATGTTAATTTAAAGAATAATAGTTATGATATCAATTTTGGTTGTAATATATTAAAAAATTTTTTTATATCGACTGTTTTTTTAAATAATACAAACAGTGTTATTATCACAAACAATACTATTGAAAATGTAATTTTTAAAAATAAATATTATAGTATTGATAAAAATATAAAAAATATACCTATTTTTAGTATTCCAGATGGCGAGTGTTATAAAAATTTAAAAGAAGTTGAAAATATTATATCTTTTTTACTAAAAAAACCATATGGAAGAGATGTAATATTAATTGCAATAGGAGGTGGAGTAGTAGGGGATATGACTGGTTTTGTTGCCTCCATATATCAAAGAGGAGTTAATTTTTATCAAGTACCAACTACTTTATTAGCTCAAGTAGATGCTTCTATTGGAGGAAAAACAGGAGTTAACCATATATTAGGTAAAAATATGATTGGTTCTTTTTGGCAACCCAAAGGGGTTGTAATTGATATTGATTTTTTATCAACACTACCAAAAGAACATATAATTTCTGGAATGGCAGAGATCATTAAATATGCTATTATTTTTGACTATGAATTTTTTGTATGGTTAGAAAAAAATTATTTTAAAATATTACAATTACAAAAAGAAACACTTTTATATTGTATTAAAAAATGTTGTGAATTAAAAGCTTTGGTTATTGAATCTGATGAAAAAGAAAGTAATTTACGGTTATTACTAAACTTAGGACATAGTTTTGCACATGCTATTGAAGCATATATTGGATATGGTAAATGGTTACATGGTGAAGCAGTTTCTGTAGGTATTGTGATGTCAGCATATTTATCAGTTCAATTAAATATATTACATAAGGATTATTTATGTAGAATAAAAACTATTTTTTATAGAATAGGTTTACCAATCAAAGGTCCTAAAAACATGTTGCCGCAAGATTATCTTTCATTCATGTTACGGGATAAAAAAGTATTATCTGGAAAGATACGACTGATTCTTCCTATCTCTATTGGAAAAGCACAATTGTTTTCTTCTATTAAAAATACTAATATATTACAATTTATAAAAAATTTTCAAGAAGATAAGTGTTAATGTTAACAATTAGTATTGTTTTGTAGGATATATAATTTTAATTATAATTGATATAAATAAATTTTATTTTTTATTTATAAATTAGCATTATTTATTTAAATGTAAAAATAGTAATTATTAAGGAAATTCATGAAACGTGTTGTAGTAGTTCCATCAATTTTATCTGCAAATTTTTGTCGTTTAGGAAAAGAAATACAGGAAGTTCTTAAAGCGGGATGTAATTTAATTCATTTTGACGTTATGGATAATCATTATGTTTCTAATCTAACAATGGGATCTATGATATTAAAATCAATAAAAAATAGCGGAATAAAAGTATTTTTTGATGTTCATTTAATGGCTTCTCCAGTTGATTCTTTAATTCCTTCATTTGCAAATTTAAATGTACAGTTTATTACAATCCATCCTGAATCTACTAATCATTTAGATAGAACTATACAATTAATTAAAAAAATAGATTGCGGTGTTGGTTTAGCTTTAAATCCATCTACTTCCTTGCATTTTTTAGATTATGTAATTGATGAATTGGATTTAATTTTAGTTATGGCTGTAAATCCTGGTTTTGGTGGTCAAAAATTCTTGACGTATGTTTTAAAAAAAATTCAACAAGTGCGATCTTTAATTGATAAAAGTCAGAAAAATATTCTTTTATCAGTAGATGGAGGAATTAGTTTATCTAATGTGGTGAGTGTAATACGATCGGGTGCTGATTATGTAGTTGTTGGTTCTGCTATTTTTCATTCAGATAATTATTTAAACACAATAAGAAAATTAACAGGTATTATTATAGATAATTAATCTTTAATTGAAGTAGTAGTAAATATTATTTATTTTTAAAAATTTTTAAGGTTTTTTATATGTTAGACATTAAAAAAAAAAATGTGATGTTTACAGGGATTCAACCTACAGGTTGGCTTACCTTAGGTAATTACTGTGGAACTATGTGTAACTGGAAATATATACAAAAAGAATATAAATGTTTCTTTTGTATTGCTGATTTACATGCTTTAACTACTTATTCCAAGAATAGAAATAAAAATAGTACAAAAAATAATTTTTCTACAAACATATTAGATATGGTAGCATTATATTTATCGTGCGGTGTTGATCCTAATCATAGTACAATTTTTGTACAATCACATGTATATACACACAGTCAATTATATTGGATTTTGAGTAATTTTGTCTATTTTGGTGAGTTATCTCGTATGACGCAATTTAAACAAAAATTGATGTTGAAAAATACGAATATTAATTTATCTTTGTTTTGTTATCCTGTTTTAATGGCTGCTGATATTTTATTGTATCATACAAATTGTGTTTTAGTAGGTTTAGATCAAAAACAACATTTAGAATTAGTTCAAAAAATTGCTCATCGTTTTAATGCTATATATGGAAATATTTTTATTATTCCAGATATTTTAATGTTACCTACAGGTAACAAAATAATGGCTTTACAAAATCCAGAAAAAAAAATGTCAAAATCAGATAAAAATATTGATAATACGATATTTTTACTTGAAGAAATTGATTCTATACGTTTAAAATTGCAACGTGCATTGACAGATTCCGACTACTCTTCTACTTGTATTCGCTACGATATTTTAAAAAAACCCGGAGTATCTAATTTACTATCTATTTTTTCTTGTATTACAAGTAAAAAAATCTCAATATTAGAAGATGAATTTAAAAATTATCAATATTCTAGTTTTAAAAAAAAACTATCGGATGTTGTATGTAATTTTATTTCTGAAATACAAAATGTATATTATAAATTCAGAAAAGATGAAGATTATTTAATTGATGTTTTGACACATGGTAAAAAAAATGCTTTAAAATATAGTATAAAAAAATTATATAGCGTTTTTCGTGTTTTAAATTTATAAATTAAGATATTATATATTATATAAAATAATTATAATATTTAATTATTTTTTCACGTATAATATGTTATTACTTTGATATTTTTGGTAACTGAAATAATATCAATTATTGCATAAAATATTTACATAATAATTTTTATTTTTAAACATTAAAACCGGCTACTATTTTTAGTGATTTTTTTATATTAAAAATGTAAATTATATGAATCATAAAAAAAAAAGTTTATTAATATGGTCATAATATGAATTACATAGTAATTGTTACAGGTCCTCCTTATGGTACTCAAAATGCTATAAGTGCTTTTTTATTTTCCAAATCTGTTCTTAAACTAAATTTTAGTATTAGTAAAATTTTTTTTTATGCTTCTGGAGTATATAACTCTAATTGTATGATTAATCTTCCTAGTAATGAATTTAATGTTTTAAATGGATGGATTAGTTTAAAAAAAACTCATAATATTCAGTTATGTATTTGTCCCAGCGCTGCTTATAGAAGAGGAATTCTATCAAATGAATCTACTAAAAAGATTAAAAATTATCAAAAAATTTTTTCTTCTTCTTTTAAATGTATAACGTTGATAGAATTATCGTGTTCTATGCATACCTGTGATCGTATTGTGCAATTCTAATTTTATAAATATATTTATTTTTTTATGAAATCAATGGCTTTTATTTTTTCTAGTGCTCCATATGGAGATAATATTGGTAGAGAAGGACTTGACTTTGTTATTTCTTGCTCATTGAATTACAAGAAAATTGCTCTTTTTTTTATTGATGATGGTATATTTCAATTAACATTACATCAAAAACCAGAATTAGTTAAATTACATAATTATTCTCTTTCATTTAAAGTTTTATTATTATATGGAATAAAATACTTTTTTTTTTGTAAAAGATCAGCTTATCAACGTGGTTTTAAAGATTGTGACAATTTTTTATTACCAGTAGAATTTTTAAATGAATCTTGTATTAAGAATAAAATAAATCAATTTGATTTTATTTTAAAATGGTGATTGTTAAATAATATGTTACATATTTTATTAAATTCTCCATACCGTATATCTATACCTTCTTTGTTGTCTTTTAGTTCTAAATTTGATGATTTAATATGTATTCAAGATGGTGTAATATTAAGCGTGATTACTGATTCTTATTTAGAAAAAATATATAAAAATTTTAATTTAATTTATTTTTTAGAAAATGATTTGCTTGCTAGAGGATTGTTACAAAAAAACAAAAAAAATAATTTAATTTTATTAAATTATGAAAGCTTTGTTTTTTTAACATATAGCCATACCTCTAATATGACTTGGTAATTATTTTAATAAACGATTTTATATAAGTAAAATACCATAATATTTATCTAATTTTTAGATATAGTTAGAGGTTTTTATTAGTGAATTTTTAAAATAGAATATTCTGGAGAATATATGTCTACAATTAATCAACTGGTTCGTACTCCTAGGGTTCGAAAAATAATAAAAACTAATGTTCCTGCTTTATCCGGATGTCCTCAAAGAAGAGGCGTATGCACGCGAGTATATACAACAACTCCCAAAAAACCGAATTCTGCATTAAGAAAAGTATGTCGTGTTAAATTAACAAACGGTTATGAAGTTACAGCATATATTGGAGGTGAAGGACATAATTTACAAGAACATTCAGTGATTTTAATTCGAGGTGGTCGAGTAAAAGATTTACCTGGTGTTCGATATCATGTAGTTAGAGGTTCTCTGGATTGTTCTGGTGTTAAAGATAGAAAAAAAAGTCGATCTAAATACGGTGTTAAAAAGTTAAAAGTATAAATATTATTAAGGAGTGTTAATATGCCTCGTCGTCGTATAGTAGGACAGCGTAAAATTTTACCTGATCCAAAATTTTCTTCAGATTTATTAGCTAAATTTATTAATATATTAATGATAAATGGCAAAAAATCTATTGCTGAAAATATCGTTTACTCCGCTTTATCAGCTGTTTCTCAAAAAATGAAAAAAGAAGAATTAGATATTTTTATTTTAGCTTTAGATAATGTTAAACCCTCAGTAGAAGTGAAATCTCGTCGTGTGGGAGGATCGACATATCAGGTTCCAGTTGAAGTTCGTCCAACTAGAAAAAATGCTTTAGCTATGCGATGGATTGTAGCTGCAGCTCGTAAGCGCACAGATAAATCTATGTCAATTCGATTGACTAATGAATTATTAGATGCTATAGAAAATAAAGGTTCAGCTGTTCGAAAACGTGAAGAGGTTCACAAGATGGCAGATGCAAATAAAGCTTTTGCTCATTATCGTTGGTAATTATATATTTTTTGAAAAATGTATCATTTAATAATATATTTTATATTTTTATAAAAACAGATTTGCAAGAGGATTTTTATGGCGCGTACAACACCGATTGCCCAGTATCGGAATATTGGTATTAGTGCACATATTGATGCAGGTAAAACCACTACAACAGAACGTATATTATTTTATACTGGAATCAATCATAAAATTGGCGAAGTGCATGATGGTGCAGCTACAATGGATTGGATGGCTCAAGAACAAGAACGCGGTATTACTATTACTTCTGCTGCAACTACTACTTTTTGGTCAGGTATGGCTAAGCAATTTTTATCGCATAAAATTAATATTATTGATACTCCTGGTCATGTTGATTTTACAATTGAAGTAGAACGATCTATGAGAATATTAGATGGAGTAGTAATGATTTATTGTGCAGTAGGAGGAGTGCAGCCGCAATCAGAAACTGTATGGAGACAAGCGAATAAATATAAAGTACCTCGGATTGCTTTTATAAATAAAATGGATCGAATAGGTGCTGATTTTTTTAAAGTGGTAGATCAAATTCATACTCGACTACATACTTTAGCAGTACCTATTCAATTAGCTATTGGTTCAGAAGAAAATTTTAAAGGTGTAGTTGATTTAATAAAAATGAAAGCTATTCAGTGGCTTGAAAAAGATCAAGGTGTAACTTTTAAATATTATGACATTCCGGAAGAATTATTATCTATTTCAAAAAAATGGCATATGAATTTAGTTGAAATTGCTGCTGAAGCAAATGATCAATTAATGGAAAAATATTTACAAACTGAAGAATTAAGTGAAGATGATATTAAATTAGGATTACGGAATAGAGCTTTAAAGAATGAAATTACTTTAATAACGTGTGGTTCAGCATTTAAAAATAAAGGTGTGCAAGCTTTATTAGATGCAATTATTGAATATTTACCATCACCAGCTGATATTCATGACATGAAAAATTTTATATGCAATCAGGATATTTCTGTTTCTCATTGTAAATTAAATGATAAGCAACCTTTTTCCGCTCTTGCTTTTAAAATTGCTTCTGATTCTTTTGTAGGAAATTTAACTTTTTTTCGTGTTTATTCTGGTATCGTTCGATCAGGAGATGTGATTTTAAATTCTGTAAAAAATCATACTGAAAGATTTGGTCGAATAGTGCAGATGCATGCAAATAAACGTGAAGAAATTAAAGCAGTATATTCGGGTGATATTGCTGCAGCTATTGGTTTGAAAAATGTTACTACAGGCGATACATTGTGTGATATAAAAAATCCAGTTATCTTAGAAAAGATGGATTTTCCAGAACCAGTGATTTCAATTGCTGTAGAACCAAAAACTAAAATTGATCAAGAAAAAATGGGACTTGCTCTAAACAGGCTAGCTAGAGAAGATCCTTCTTTTAGAGTATGGACAGATCATGAATCTAATCAAACTATTGTTGCAGGTATGGGAGAATTGCATTTAGAGATTATAATTGATCGTATGAAGCGTGAGTTTAATGTAGATGCAAATATTGGAAAACCACAAGTTTCTTATCGTGAAACTATTTTAACTAAAGTAGTAGGTGTAGAAGGTAAACATATTAAACAGTCAGGCGGTCGTGGTCAGTATGGACATGTTGTAATTGATATTTTTCCTTTAAAAACTAATAGTTCTGGATATTCATTTATTAATGATATTAAAGGTGGAGTAATTCCTGGAGAGTATATTTCTTCTATTGATAAAGGTATACAAGAACAATTAAAATCTGGTCCACTAGCAGGATATCCCGTGGTTGGTATTGGTATTCGTTTATACGATGGTTCTTATCATGATGTAGATTCTTCTGAATTAGCTTTTAAATTAGCTGCTTCTTATGCATTTAAAGCAGCGTTTAAGCAAGCAAAACCAATTTTGTTAGAACCAATTATGCAAGTAGAAGTAGAAACTCCCGGAGAATATATGGGAGATGTGATTGGTGATATTAATCGACGTAGAGGTATTATTGAAGGAATGATGGATGATTCTTTAGGAGGGAAAAATATTAAAGCACATATTCCTTTGTCTGAAATGTTTGGATATGCAACTGATTTACGTTCTCAAACACAAGGTAGAGCATCATATTCTATGGAATTCATAAAATATACTGAAGCGCCAAAAACAATTTGCGCAGACATTATCTCTAATCGATAATCTTAGTTTTTATAAAATATATAATAATTTTTAGTAATTGTTTTTAAAAATAAGTTAAATAACTACAGGAATAAATGATGTCAAAAGAAAAATTTAATCGTTCTAAACCACATATTAATGTGGGGACTATTGGACATGTAGATCACGGAAAAACTACTTTAACAGCGGCCATTACGACTGTTTTATCTAAACGATTTGGTGGTAAAGCTTGTGCTTTTGAGCAAATTGATAATGCTCCGGAAGAGAAGGCTAGAGGAATTACTATTAATACTTCGCATGTTGAATACGATACAGAACTTCGTCATTACGCTCACGTTGATTGTCCCGGACATGCAGATTATATAAAGAATATGATTACTGGAGCTGCTCAAATGGATGGAGCAATTCTAGTGGTAGCTGCTACTGACGGACCTATGCCGCAAACTCGTGAACACATCTTATTAGGTAGACAAGTGGGTGTTCCGCATATTATCGTGTTTTTAAATAAATGTGATATGGTAGATGATGAAGAATTATTGGAATTAGTAGAAATGGAAGTGCGTGATTTATTAACACAATATGATTTTCCAGGAGATGATATTCCGATTGTTAGAGGATCTGCTTTAAAAGCTTTAGAAGGTGATAAAATTTGGGAAGATAAAATTATTGAATTGTCTGATCATTTAGATAAATATATCCCTATACCAACGAGAGCAATTGATGCTCCTTTTTTATTGCCAATAGAAGATGTATTTTCTATTTCAGGTAGAGGTACAGTAGTAACTGGACGTATTGAGCGTGGTATTGTAAAAGTTGGCGAAGAAATTGAAATTGTAGGAATTAAATCGACAGTTAAAACAATATGTACTGGGGTAGAAATGTTTCGTAAATTATTAGATGAAGGTCGTGCTGGAGAAAATGTTGGTATTTTATTAAGAGGAACGAAACGTGATGATATTGAGCGTGGACAAGTTTTAGCTAAACCTGGCACTATTCATCCTCATTTAAAATTTGAATCTGAAGTATATGTATTATCTAAAGAAGAAGGAGGAAGACATACTCCTTTTTTTAAAGGATATCGTCCGCAGTTTTATTTTCGTACTACAGATGTTACAGGATCAATAGAATTACCAGAGAATGTAGAAATGGTTATGCCTGGTGATAACATAAAAATGATAGTAACTTTAATACATCCTATTGCCATGTCTGAAGGATTGCGTTTTGCAATTCGAGAAGGAGGTAGAACAGTTGGAGCGGGTGTAGTTATAAAAGTTATTGCATAATATTAATATAAATTTTATTATATATCAATGTTTTTATGTTTTGTCAAGAATAGAGCTTCATCTCTTTTCTTGACATATTAAAAATATAAATAGAAATTTAATTTTAATCACTTTTAAAAATTATTATTTGACGTTATGTGTAAAATTTTTAAACTTTTTTTACCATGAATTATTTATGCTTATAAATATATTCATTTTCGTGAGTGAAGTTTATAGGGATAAATTTTATTTAAATAAAGGAGTTCTGTATTTATGCAGAATCAAAGAATTCGTATTCGTTTGAAGGCTTTTGATTATCGTTTAATTGATCAGTCTACTATAGAAATTGTAGATACAGCAAAACGTACTGGGGCTAAAGTTTTAGGTCCAATCCCTTTACCTACAAAAAAGGAACGATTTACTATTTTAATATCACCCCATGTTAATAAAGATGCTCGTGATCAATATGAAATCAGAACTCATAAACGATTAATTGATATTGTACAACCAACTGAAAAAACTGTAGATGCTTTAATGCGATTAGATCTTGCTGCTGGAGTAGATGTGCAAATTAGTTTGGGTTAGAACTAGTTTAGTATGCAATTGTATCTATTAATTAATAAAGGTAAACCAGAAATGATAGGTTTAGTAGGAAAAAAATTAGGAATTACGCGTATTTTTACAGAGGATAGCTTATCTATACCAGTAACTCTGATAGAAGTTTTAGATAATTTTGTTGTACAGATTAAATCATTAAAAACAGATAATTATGAATCTATTCAAGTAACTACAGGAATAAAGAAGAAAAATAGTATTTTAAAACCAGAACAAGGTCATTTTTTAAAACATCAGACTCCTATAGGTAGAGGTTTATGGGAATTTAGGTGTAATAACGTATTGCAATTTAAATGTGGTCAAAGAATAACTATTAATTCATTTAGTAATGTGAAAAAGGTAGATGTAACTGGTATTTCTAAAGGAAAAGGATTTGCTGGGACTGTTAAGCGTTGGAATTTTAGAATGCAAGATGCTACTCACGGAAATTCTTTATCTCATCGTGTTCCAGGTTCTATTGGTCAAAATCAAACCCCCGGACATGTTTTTAAGGGTAAAAAAATGTCTGGTCATTTAGGTAATACATGTATTACCATTCAAAATTTAAGCATTATTAAAATAGATGATATTAAAAAAATAATGTTAATTAAAGGATCGATTCCTGGTTATATTGGAAGTGATATAGTTTTAAAACCTTCTGTTAAGGAAAAATAAAGGAGTGTGAAGTATGGAATTAATATTACAGGATACTAATGAAATACATGTATTATCTGAAAAGGTTTTTAATGCATCTTTTAATGAGCCGCTCGTCCATCAAACTGTAGTTACGTACTTGGCTCGTAAAAGACAAGGAAGTAAAGCTCAAAAAAGTCGTTCAGAAGTATCTGGTTCAGGTAAAAAACCATGGAGACAAAAAGGTACAGGTAAAGCACGAGCAGGATCTTTAAGAAGTCCTATTTGGAGATCAGGTGGTGTAACTTTTGCAGCTAAACCTAAAAAGTATACTTTGAAAATGAATAAAAAAATGTATCAAGGTGCTTTAAAAAGTATTTTTTCAGAATTAATTAGACAAAATCGTTTATTTTTATTTGCAGATTTTTTTTTAGAATCTCCTAAAACAAAAATTTTGTTTAAAAAGTTACAATCCATGAATTTTAAACGTGTTTTGATTATTACGGATCCGGTTAGTCAAAATTTGTCTTATGCTTCTAGAAACTTGTACTGTGTATGTGTTTTGAGTGTTAATGCTATTAATCCTGTTAGTTTGATATCATATGATACTGTATTAATTACAATATCAGCGATTAAAAAAATTGAGGATATGTTTCAATGATTCTTACAGAAAAATTATTAAAAGTACTATTATCTCCGCATGTTTCTGAAAAAACGTCTAATTCGATGCAACAACATAATACTGTAGTGGTTAAAGTAAAAAAAAATGTTACTAAATTAGAAATTAAATTAGCTATTGAAAAAATTTTTCAGGTTAGAGTATATAAAATAAATACCTTGATTATTAAAGGAAAAAAAAAACGTCAAAAAAATAAAGTATGTAAGCGCATAGATTGGAAGAAGGCGTATGTAATTTTACAATCAGGTCAAAACTTAGAATTTTTAGGACATTCTAAATGAATATGATAAGGAGTTTATGTGACAATTATAAAATGTAAGCCAACATCTCCTGGGAGACGTCATGTAATTAAAGTAAATCATCCTGGCTTGTATAAAGGAAAACCGTATTCACCTTTATTACAGGCTAAAGTTAAGACTGGAGGAAGAAATAATTGTGGTCGTATTACTACTAGACATATAGGTGGAGGACATAAAAGACTATATCGTTGTATTGATTTTAAACGATGTAAGGATAATATTAAAGCGGTTGTTCAAAGAATTGAATACGATCCAAACCGATCGTCTAATATTGTACTTATATTATATCAAGACGGTAGTAGATATTATATTTTAGAACCAAAAGGTATTCAAATAGGTGATGTAATTGAATCAGGTTCTTCAGTTTCAATTAAAATTGGAAACGCTTTACCTATTAAAAATATTCCTGTAGGAACAGTTATGCATAATATTGAGATAAAAATTGGTAAGGGAGGGCAAATAGCAAGATCTGCTGGTAGTTATGCACAATTAATTTCTAAAGATGATACGTATGCTGTCGTTCGTTTACGTTCAGGAGAATTAAGAAAAATACATATAGCATGTCGAGCAACAATAGGTGAAGTAGGTAATTCAGAACATATGTTGCGTATGTTAGGTAAAGCCGGAGCTACTCGTCGTCGAGGTATTCGACCTACAGTACGTGGTACAGCTATGAATCCTATTGATCATCCACATGGTGGTGGTGAAGGCAGAAATTTCGGTAAACATCCAGTTAGTCCGTGGGGTGTAAATACGAAAGGTAAAAAAACTCGTAAAAACAAAAGAACTGAGTCGTTCATTTTACGCCATAGAAAAAAATAACTATAAGGATAATTGTATATGCCTCGCTCTCTTCGAAAAGGTCCTTTTATTGATGGTCATTTATTAAAAAAAATTCAGCAGTCTTTAAAAGAAGAAAAAAAAAAACCAGTTCGCACCTGGTCTAGACGTTCTACTATTTTTCCTAATATGATTGGTTTAACCATATCTGTTCACAACGGTCGTCAGCATATTCCAGTATTTATTACAGAAGAAATGGTTGGTCATAAGTTAGGAGAATTTTCTATGACTAGAACTTATAGAGGACATATTGCAGATAAAAAAATCAAAAAAACCTTAAAATAAACTATAAAGAAAAAAAAATGAACATATTAGCGAAATATAATCAAATTCGTTCTTCTGCTCAAAAAATTCGTCTAATAGCTAATATTATTCGTGGTAAAAATGCATTATCAGCATTACGAATTTTATCTAGTGTAAATAAAAAATCAGCATTGTTAATAAAAAAATTACTACATTCAGCTTTAGCTAATGCTGAACATAATTATGATATTGATTTAAAAATATTAACTATTTCACAAATTTTTGTTAACAGTGGTAGTAGTATGAAACGTATGATGCCTAGAGCAAAAGGTAGAGCAGATAGAATTTTAAAAAGAACTAGTCATGTAACAATTGTTTTATCTGATATAAAACGTTGTGGAGGATTATAATGGGTCAAAAAGTACATCCTAATGGTATGCGATTAGGTATTATTAAATCATGGAATTCTATTTGGTTTGCTAGTAAAAAAGAATTTTCAAATTATATAGATAGTGATTTTCAAGTACGTAAATTTATCATGAAAAAACTGATTACTGCATCTATTTCGAAAATAATTATTGAACGTTTATCGAAAAGTATAAAATTAACTATTTATACAGCTAGACCTGGTATTGTGATTGGTAAAAAAGGTGAAGATGTTGAAAAATTACGAATTCAAATTTCTAAGTTAACGTCTGTTCCGGCTCAAATTAATATTTCTGAAATTCGAAAACCAGAACTAGATGCTAAATTAGTAGCTGATAATATTGCATCTCAACTCGAGAGAAGAATAATGTTTCGTAGAGCTATGAAACGTTCTGTACAAAATGCTATACGTCAAGGTGCAAAAGGTATAAAAGTTGAAGTAAGCGGACGTTTAGGTGGAGTAGAAATTGCGCGAAGAGAATGGTATAGAGAGGGTAGAGTTCCTTTACATACTTTAAGAGCTAATATTGAATATAGTGCATCAGAAGCACATACTACATATGGAGTTATTGGTGTGAAAGTATGGATTTTTAAAGGTGAAATATTAGGTGGAATGGTTTTAGAAAAATTACAAGATAAAAAAAAATTTGGTTTCATGAAAAAATTTTCTCGAAAATATCGTAGATAAAATTACGGGGATGTGTGTATGTTACAACCAAAACGTACTAAATTTCGTAAAATGCATAAAGGAAAAAATAGAGGTCTTTCGGTTGATAATAAAATAAGTTTTGGAACATATGGTTTAAAAGCTATTAACAGAGGCAGATTAACAGCTAGACAAATTGAATCAGCTCGTAAAACAATTACTAGATCAGTTAAACGTCAAGGAAAAATGTGGATTCGTGTGTTTCCTGATAAACCTATTACACAAAAACCTTTGGAGGTACGCATGGGTAAAGGTAAAGGAAACGTAGAATACTGGGTTGCTTTAGTTCAACCGGGAAAAATACTATATGAAATTGAAGGTATTTCTGAACAAGAATCACGTTCTGTTTTCAAACTAGCCTCATCTAAATTACCTATTAAAACTATTTTTGTTTCTAAAACGGTATTCTAATTATGCATAATATTACACAATATGATACTAGTAAACAAGATTTAAAAAAAAAATTATTAGAGTTATTACAGGAACAGTTAAATATGCGTTTACAACTAGCATCTGGAAAACTAAAAAAAACGCATATAATAAAAAAAATTAGGAAAGAAATTGCGCGTATTAAAACTATTTTAGCAGATCGGATAAATAATACATCATGAACGATAAAAAAAACGTTTTGAAAGGTTGTGTTGTTAGTAATAAAATGCAAAAATCTGTAATTGTAAATATAAATCGTAAAATAAAACATGTTATTTATGGAAAATTTGTAAAAAAAAGAACAAAATTATGTGTACATGATCCACAAGATATTTGTAAAATTGGTGATATAGTTGAAATTTACGAATGCCGACCAATTTCTAAGACTAAATCCTGGGCTCTTTTGCGTGTTTTAGAAAAATCTTTTATTTAAAATTTTTTATTTTTATACACGGAGGCATGAGAATTATGAATAGATAGTTTCATGTCTTCTGTTATTATATGTTAATGTTTATGTTTTTAAAAATTTATATTTTATATACAAAATATAGGATTATATATGATTCAAGTACAAACCATTTTATATGTAGCTGATAATTCTGGCGCTCGATTAGTTATGTGCATAAAAGTATTAGGGGGTTCTCGTCGACGATATGCTGGAATTGGTGATATAATTAAAGTAGCAATTAAAGAGGCAATTCCCCGTAGTAAAGTTAAAAAAGGTGATGTTATGAAAGCAGTTATTGTTCGTACTAAAAAAGGGATTCGTAGATCGGACGGATCAATGATTTGTTTTGATAATAATGCATGTGTTATTTTAAATGATACAACCGGGCAGCCTATTGGAACTCGGATATTTGGTCCTGTAACCAGAGAATTGAGAACAGAATCTTTTATGAAAATTATTTCTTTAGCTCCAGAAGTATTATGATGAGGACACTAAATTAATGGCCGCAAAAATACGTTTTCGTGATGTAGTAATAGTATTAACAGGTAAAGATAAAGGTAAAATAGGTATAGTACAAAAGATATGTTATAGCAATAGAACAGTTGTTGTTCAAGGTGTTCATTTAGTTAAAAAACATCAAAAAGCAATTCCAGAAAAACAACAAGCAGCTGGAATTATTTCAAAAGAGTTGCCTATTCATATTTCTAATGTTTCTATTTTTAATGAAGAAACTAATAAAGCGGATAAAATAGAATTTTTTTGGATTAATGGTAAAAAAATGCGTAGATATAAATCTACTAAAGAATTACTGAAATAAAGTAAGGAGATCAAAACATGAAAAGACTACATCTTCATTATGTGAATTATGTAATTCCTACATTAATGAAGGAATTAAATTATTCTACTGTTATGGCTGTTCCTCAAATTAAAAAAATTACTTTAAATATGGGTATAGGAAAATCTGTAACAGATAAAAAAGTATTAGAACATGCTATGAATGATTTAATGAAAATCTCTGGTCAAAAACCAGTTATCACGGTTGCTAAAAAATCTATTGCAACTTTTAAAATTCGTAAGGGTTATCCAATAGGATGTAAAGTTACTTTAAGAGGAACAAGAAAATGGGATTTTTTTGATAAATTAATAACTATTGCAATACCTCGGATACGTGATTTTAGAGGTTTATCGCGTAAATCATTTGATGGTACGGGTAATTATAGCTTAGGGATTCGCGAACAAATTATTTTTCCTGAAATTAATTACGAAAAAATTGATTCTGTTAGAGGTATGGATATTACAATTACTACAAACGCTAATTCTGATAAAGAATGTGAACGGTTACTTACTGCATTTAATTTTCCTTTCCAAAAATAAAAGTATAATGGTAAATATAATGGCTAAACAATCTATGAAATTTAGAGAAATTAAAAGAGTAAAATTAGCAATCAAATATTATTCAGCGCGTACTCAACTAAAGAAAATTATAAAATCAAAATTATCATTAGATAAAGATCGTTGGAATGCTATGCTTAAACTACAAACTCTTCCTAGAGATTCTAGTCCATCACGACAACGCAATCGTTGTCGACAAACTGGACGCCCACATGCTTTTCTTCGTAAGTTTGGATTGAGTCGTATGAAATTACGTGAAGCTGCTATGCGAGGAGAAATACCAGGTTTAACAAAAGCAAGTTGGTAATCTTTAGATATTATAAATTAACTTCATTGTATGATATAAGGTGTATTTTATGAGTATGCAAGATCCCATAGCAGATATGTTGACATCTATTCGTAACGGTCAACGTTCTAATAAAATTTTTGTAACTGTTCCTTTTTCTAAAATTAAAGAAAATATTATTAAAGTTTTAAAGTATGAAGGATATATTTGTAATTATATAATACAGAATATTCATATTTCTCAATTAAAAATTTTTTTAAAATATTATAATGGAAAATCAGTTATTGAACATATTTCTAGAATTAGTCGTCCAAGTCTACGTCGGTATTGTACAAAACACAAAATACCTGTTGTAATGAATAATTTAGGTATCGCCATTCTTTCTACTTCTAGAGGAATGATGACTAATAAAATTGCACGAAAAAAAGGATTGGGTGGAGAGATTATATGTTATGTAAGTTAAGTTTATCAATATTTTTGAATAGAGGAATATAAAAATGTCTCGTGTTGCAAAATCATCTATTATCATTCCAAATAATGTAGCTATTGATTTATCTAATTATAAAATTACAGTAAATGGACCTCTAGGTTCATTGACGCGTATAATACATGTATGTATAAATATTCTTAAAAAAGATGGTTCTTTATTTTTTTCACATAATCATATATCTGAATCATATGGTTGGATGCAAGCTGGTACTTGTCGGTCTCTAGTTCATGCTATGATTTTAGGTGTTACAAAAGGTTTTAAAAAACAATTAAATTTATTTGGTGTTGGGTATCGTGCTATACTAGAAAATAAAAATATCTTAAAATTATATTTAGGTTTTTCACATCCAGTAATTTATAAAATTCCACATACAGTAACAGCTTTAATAGTATCTCAAAATGAGATTGTTTTAACAAGTATAGATAAACAATTAGTTGGACAGGTTGCGGCAAATATACGATTGTATCGTGTTCCTGAACCTTATAAAGGAAAAGGTATTCGCTATTTGCATGAAACTGTACGTATTAAAGAGGCTAAAAAAAAGTAGTATGAAAGGAAAAATTAATAAAAAGTATTCACGAATTCGTCGATGTACTAAAGTACGTAAAAATAAATATTCTAATCAATTATTTCGTTTAGTAGTACATCGTACTTCTAGACATATATATGCACAAATTATAGTTTCTAAAAAATCTGTTGTTTCTACGTGTGCTTCTACTGTAGAATTTAAAAAACTAAACATTCACCACACCTATACTGGTAATAAACATTCTGCTAAAATAATTGGACAATTAATTGCTGAACGAGCATTACAAAAAGGAATAAAAATTGTTTTTTTTGATCGTTCTGGTTTTAAATATCATGGTCGGGTTAAAGAATTAGCGGAATCTGCTCGTATATCCGGTTTGATTTTTTAAATAGAAAAGGATGACATATATGAATTTTGATAAAAAATTATCTCTAGATTTACAGGAAAAATTAATTATAGTTAATCGTGTATCTAAAACAGTGAAAGGAGGAAGAATTTTTTCATTTACTGCGTTGACTGTAGTAGGTAATGGTAAGGGAAAAGTGGGTTTTGGTTATGGAAAAGCTCGTGAAGTTCCTTCAGCTATTCAAAAATCCATGGAAAAAGCTAGAAAAAATATGATTGTAATTCCATTACATCGAAATACTATACAACATTCGGTATATGGTTCTCATACAGGATCTAAGATATTTATGAAACCTGCATCAGATGGTACTGGAATTATTGCTGGTGGTGCTATGAGGTCTGTATTAGAAGTTGTAGGAATTCAAAATATTTTAGCTAAAATATATGGATCTACCAATCCTATTAATGTAGTTAGAGCTACTATTGATGGTTTAAAAAAAATTCGATCACCGGAAATGATAGCACAAAAACTTAGTAAATCTACTATTAATATTTAAAATAAAATGGTGTATTTTGATTTATGAAAAAAATTTTTATTACTCAAATAAAAAGTAAAATTGGTCGTTTACCTAAACATATAGCTACAATTAAAGGATTAGGGTTACGTCATATCGGTGATACTGTACAACGAAAAGATACTCCAGCTATTCGTGGTATGATTAAAAAAGTTTCTTATATGGTATCTGTTAACGAAGAGGAAAAATTATGTATTTAAATGTATTGTCGAACTCTATATACATAAAAAAAAAAAGAAAACGTATATGTAGGGGAATTGGTTCAGGTCTAGGAAAAACAGGTGGAAGAGGACACAAAGGTCAAAAATCTAGATCAGGAGGAAAGGTTAGAAAAACTTTTGAAGGAGGGCAAACACCTCTATATAGAAGAATTCCTAAATTTGGTTTTACGTCTAAAAAACAAATATTTATAGATGAAGTTAGGTTATTTGAATTGAATAAAATTTCTCATTTTAAGATAATAAATATGTCTGTTTTAAAAAAAACAAATTTAATTAAAAAAAATATTAGACATGTTAAAATTATTAAAATTGGAATGATAGAAAAACCAATAGTAATTTCTGGATTGTCTGTTACTAAAGGAGTACGGTTATATATTGAATCAATTGGAGGAATGATTACAAACTAAATGTTTTTTATTTAAATAATTTTACTACTAACAGAAAATATATTATGTCTATATTATATAATTTAAAAAAAAGAATGTGGTTGGTATTTATCGCTATAATAATATTTCGTATTGGTTCCTTTATACCTATTCCTGGTATTAATATGAAGGTTTTAGAACAATTTCTTATACATAAAAATAGTTCTTTATTTACAATGTTTAATATTTTTTCTGGAGGATCTTTAAATCGTGTTTCAATATTTACACTAGGTGTAATGCCATACATTTCCTCTTCTATTGTAATGCAGTTGTTAACATTGATTTGCTCGTATTTGCGTAATTTAAAGAAAGAAGGGGAAGAAGGAACTAAAAAAATCAATCAATATACTAAATATTTAACATTATTTTTATCTATAATTCAATCAATCAGTGTTGTGATTGGACTACCATTCATTCCCGGCATGAAAAATATTTTTGTATTTACAGATTTTTATTTTTATATAATTTCAATTATCAGTATGGTAACAGGAACTATTTTTTTGATGTGGTTAGGAGAATTTATTACAGATAAAGGAATAGGTAACGGTATTTCTTTAATAATTTTTTTTGGAATAATATCTTCTTTGCCCATGTCCATAAAAAAAACATTTTCTGTAATGCATATTTATCACTTTAATAATTTATATTTGTTTTTGATATTGCTGGTTATGTTATTTGTAATTTTTGTAGTAGTATTTTTTGAAAAAAGTCAACGTAATATTGTTGTGTGTTATGCCCGTCGTCATCAAGGTAGAAATATGCATTCGTCACATCATAGTTATTTACCTTTAAAAGTTAATATGGCTGGCGTAGTACCCGTTATTTTTTCTTCTAGTCTGATTCTTTTTCCGTCTATTATTGTAACATATTGTCGTCATGTTTTTCACGATAAAATATTTTTAGTAAAATTTTTTGATTTTTTTAAATTTAATCATAGTATTTATGTATTTACAAATGTTATATTAATAATATTTTTTTGTTTTTTTTATACTAGTGTAATGTTTAATTCTAAAGATACTGCTGTTAATTTAAAAAAATCAGGTGCTTTTGTTCCTGGGATTAGACCTGGATTACGAACTGAACAATACATTAAAAAAATTGTTTTCAAGTTAACAACAATTGGTTCTATATACACTGTATTTATATGTTTAATACCAGATATTATGCATTCTTGGTTAAAAGTTCCTTTTTATTTCGGAGGTACTTCTTTATTGATTGTAGTAGTAGTACTTATGGAATTTATTATACAAATACAAACATTAATGATGTCTACTCAATATAAAAAAATATTAAAAAAAGCGCATTTGTATTTAAAAAATTAAAATAACATCAGTATAATATTTATTTTGGAGTATCAATGAAAGTTCGTGCATCAGTTAAAAAATTGTGCCGCAGTTGTAAAATTATTCGTCGAAAAAATGTAATTCGTGTTATTTGTAAGAACGATCCTAAACATAAACAAAGACAAGGTTAGTGTTAATATATATTTCTTTGATGTAAAAATAATATTTTCAATAATTCAGTAAATACTATTGTTTATAACTATACATGGATCAGATAAACAACCTACTGTACATAAAGAGGATATTTTCATGACGAGAATTGCTGGGATTAATATTCCTGATCATAAGCATGTATTAATAGCTTTAACTGGAATTTATGGAATTGGTTTATCATTATCTAAAAAAATTTGTAATGCTATAAATCTTAGATATGATATTAAAATTAATACATTAAATGAACAACAGATTGATAAACTACGTAAACTTATATCTACTCTCATGATTGAAGGAGATTTGCGTAGGGAAAGAACTGTTAATATAAAAAGATTAATGGATATTGGTTGTTATAGAGGAGTACGTCATCGCAAACACTTGCCGGTACGCGGACAAAGAACTAAAACAAACGCTCGTACATGCAAAGGTCCTAGAAAATTAATAAAAAGTAGATAATTTGGGAAAATAATTGATTATGTCAAAAAAAATAGCAAAGATTCCTAAAAAACGTATAAAAAAACAAGTGTTAGATGGTATTGCACATATTCATGCATCGTTTAATAATACAATTGTTACTATTACTGATCGTCAAGGAAATACTTTAGGATGGGCTACTTCTGGAGGTTCTGGTTTTCGTGGTTCAAGAAAATCTACTCCATTTGCTGCCCAAGTAGCAGCAGAAAAATGTGCTGATCGAGTTAAAGACTATGGAATAAAAAATTTAGAAATTATGGTTAAAGGGCCCGGTCCTGGTCGTGAATCTACAATTCGAGCTTTAAATGCTTCGGGTTTTCGAATTACTAATATTAAAGATGTTACTCCTATTCCTCATAATGGATGTCGACCCTCTAAAAAACGTAGAGTTTGATAATTTTGTGTATATATAAATAAGAGAAGAGAAATATGGCAAAATATTTAGGTCCTAAATTAAAATTAAGTAGACGAGAAGGATTAGATTTATTTTTAAAATCAGGCGTACGATCTATTGAATCTAAATGTAAAATTGATCACTCTCCAGGTCAACATGGATTAAGAAAATTACGTTTATCAGGTTATGGTACACAATTAAGAGAAAAACAAAAAATAAGACGTTTGTATGGAATATTGGAACGACAATTTCATAATTATTATAAAAAAGCTTCTAAGTTAAAAGGTAATACGGGTCAAAATTTGCTATTTTTATTAGAAAATCGATTAGATAATATTGTATATCGTATGGGTTTTGGTTCTACTAGAGCAGAATCACGTCAATTGATTAATCATAAATCTGTTTGTGTGAATAATAGAATCGTAAGTATTCCTTCTTATCAAGTTTCTGTTCAAGAAAAAATTTCTATTTGTGAACGTTCTAAAAAACAGTTGAGAATTCAGGCTTCTATAGAACTTATAAAACAACGTGAGCAATCTAGTTGGTTAGATGTTAATTATAAAACAATGGAAGGTACATGTATACGTCCAATAGAGCGTCATGATTTATCTTCTGATATTAATGAGCACTTGATAGTTGAATTATATTCAAAGTAATGATTATGATGATTATTGGAGAGAAGCAGTATGCAGGATTTTGTAGAAGATTTTTTAAAACCTAGACTAGTTAATATTGAACAAATCAGCGTAACACATGCTAAAATTACATTAGAACCATTAGAGCGTGGTTTTGGACATACACTAGGTAGTGCTTTAAGAAGAATTTTATTATCTTCTATGTCTGGTTGTGCTGTTACTGAAGTTGAAATAAAAGGTATATTGCATGAATATATGCATAAAGAAGGTATAAAAGAGGATATACTAGATATTTTATTAAATTTAAAAGGTTTATCAATAAAATTATTTGGTAAAAATGAAGCGGCGGTATCTTTAAATAAATGTGGTATTGGACCTGTTATTGCTGCAGATATTAATCACGATTCTTCTGTAGAAATTATAAATTCAAAACATGTTATTTGTAACATAACTTGTCCAGATGTTTTTATTGATATGCGTATGAAAGTAATGCGCGGTAGAGGATATATTACTGCTAAGTCTCAAAAAGATCTCTTACCAGATAATCGTGTTATTGGAAAGTTATTTTTAGATGTATCATATAGCCCGATAGAGCGGATCATATATAATGTTGAAGCTGCTAGAGTAGAACAAAGAACTGATCTAGACAAGTTAATAATAGAAATGGAAACTAACGGTACAATTGATCCAGAGGAAGCTATTAGAACAGCCGCTACTATTTTGGCAGAACAGTTAGAATCTTTTGTTGATTTAAGAGGTATTCATGAGCCAGTAGTTAAAGAAGAAAAACCTGAATTTGATCCAGGCCTACTACGCCCTGTAGATGACTTAGAGTTGACTGTTCGTTCTGCAAATTGTTTAAAAGCTGAAAGTATTCATTATATTGGTGATTTAGTTCAAAAAACTGAAGTAGAATTATTAAAAACACCTAATTTAGGTAAAAAATCATTAACAGAAATTAAAGATATTTTAGCTTCTAAAGGGTTATCTTTAGGGATGAAATTAAGTAATTGGCCTCCAAATAGTTTGATAGATAAATAAATATTTTAGAAAACATAGTTTTTATTGAGATATAATTTTAAAATTTTTGAATAGATGTAAAAGGATATATAAATTATGAGACATAAAAAAAAGGGGCGATTATTAAATAGAACACGTAGTCATATTAAAGCTATGTTTAAAAATATGACATGTTCTTTAATTCAATACGAATATATTAAAACAACCTTACCAAAAGCCAAGGAATTACGACGTTTTGTTGAACCTCTTATTACACGATCAAAATATGATACGATTGCTAATCGTCGAGTAGTTTTTTCCCGTATTCGTGATATTTTTACTGTTAAAAAATTATTTAATGAATTAGGTCCGTATTTTTATTCTCGTCCAGGTGGATACTTGCGTATATTAAAATGTGGTTTTAGAAAAGGTGATAATGCTACTATGGCCTATGTGGAATTAGTAGGTCGAAATATATAAAAATTGTTTAGTGAAATTAGAATTTTTGTGTATTATTTAAACAAAAACGGCATTTTTGTGCCGTTGTTTTTTGTATATATTAAATAATATTAATTGATATATATTTTTTTATGGCAATATTTCATTTTTAATAAATAATTTTTTGTTTGAATTCAAAATATCTTTTATATGTAATGTTTTTTTTCCAGGTATTTTTATTTTCTCTATCCGAAGAACTCCGCATTTTGTATTAATTTTTATTCCTTTTTTGTTAATACTAATAATTTCTCCTTGTTTAAATTTGTTTTTTTTAAAAGATGTAACAGAAAATTTTTTAATTTTTATATGATTATTATTAATTAAAAAATAACAACAAGGCCATGGGTTAAATGCTCTGATTAATCGATCTATGTACACTACTGGTAATGACCAAGATATTTTTGCATCTTTTTTTTTTATTTTTGGTGCATTAGTTTGAATTACATTTTTTTTGAGATGGTTAGTTTTTTTTTGTGGATATATTAGTATATTTAATGTTTGATACATACATTGCAATGATATTGGTATTAATTTCGTAGATAATGTTTTTGTACTATCATGTTGATTAATAGGACAATTTAATTGATAAATTATTTTTCCAGAATCTATTGTAGAATTCATTTGTATTACACTAATTCCCGTATGACTATCCCCTGATAGTATCGCCCATTGAATTGGAGCCGCTCCTTTCCATCGAGGTAATAAAGAAGCGTGTATATTTATACCTCCAAAATAAAATAATTGTAAAATATTTGATGGTATTATTAATCCATATGATGATGCGATTAAAATATCGGCACGGATTTTTGATATTTTAATAAAAAAATTTTTTTCATTGAGATTATTTGTTTGTAATATTGGAATATGATGTCGTATAGCAAATTTTTTTATTGGAGAAAATTTTTGATTTTTTTTTTTGCAAAAGAGATTATCTGATTTAATTAGTACAGCCTTAATAATGTATTTAGAATAAAATAATGAGCGCAAGTGTGCTAATGAAAAATTATTACTGCCTGCAAAGATAATTTTTGATATTTTTTTTAACATATGAATTAAGATAATAATTTATTTAATAGAAAAATATATTTTTAACGTATATAATCTATAAATAATTTTCCAGTTAGATGGTCTATTTCGTGTTGAATACAAATAGACAATAAAGATCTAGCTTCTAATATAAATGATTTTCCAACATGATTAAATGCTTGTATTTTTATATAACTAGATCTATTAATTTTAGCTATTTTTTTAGGAATTGATAAACAACCTTCTTGAGTATATATATATTTTTTATTTTTTTTTAAAATTATAGGATTAATTAAAATTAATTCTGATTTATGTGGTGGAATAGAACTAATCGTGATAATTTGTTTAGGTATGTTAATTTGCGGTGCTGCTAGTCCAATACCGTTATTAGCATACATAGTATCAAACATATCATTTATGATATTTATTACTTTTTGATTTATTTTTTTTATAGGTTTGGATTTTATTCGTAAACGATGATCAGGAAATTGTAGAATTTTATGTATTGACATAAATTTTTTTATATATGTAGTTTGTATACTAATTTGTTTATATTAAATAAATCAAGCTATTTTTTTTTGATCCTTGAGGAGCAAATATGTGTTTGAGAAATGTTAAAAAAAAAAAAATTATCGCTTTATTTGGTAATCCTGTTAACCACTCTTTATCTCCAATGATACACGGTAATTTTTCTAAAGAAATAAAAATTAATTATAATTATAACTCTTTTTTATGCAACAAATCAAATTTTTTTTCTACAGTTATAGATTTTTTTAATAATAATGGTTTAGGGTGCAATATTACTGTTCCTTTTAAGAGAATTTCTTTCGATATTCCTAACCAATATACTAAAATAGTAAAAATTTCTGGTTCTATTAATGTTTTAAAAAAAATATCAGATAATAATATTTTAGGTGATAATACTGATGGTATTGGTTTAATATATGATTTAAAGCGTTTACGTTATATTAAAAAAAATTATTTAGTATTATTATTAGGATCTGGAGGTGCTGCTTACTCTATTGTGTATCATTTATTAAAAGAACAGTGTTCTGTTTGTGTATTGAATAGAACTGTTAATTATGCTTCTATATTAGTCAACAAATTTAAACATTTAGGTGATATTTTTGTTTTTTCTGATGATATGGATAATTATAAGTTTGATTTAATAATTAATGCGACTTCATGTAGTTTATATAATATATCTCCTTTTTTTCCTAAAAATTTAGTATGTTCTAGAACTAAATGTTATGATATTTCATACTCTACTACTAATACATTGACTCCATTTTTACATTTATGTAGATTATTAGGTAGTCGATACATTTCTGATGGTTTAGGTATGTTAGTTGCTCAAGCAGCGTACTCGTGTTATTCTTGGTTTAATGTATTACCTGATATTGAAAAAAATATTAATATTATAAAAAATTTAAATAAAATATTATGACAAATTGTTAACTGATTTTTTTATATTTAAATAAATTAATTATTAATACAACATAATTTTATTGATAAATATAAATATTTTTACGAAATATACAAAAAACACTTGACACTTTTTATTCCTTCTGTAACATTAAAAATTAGTAGTTATATTAGTTTTTTTTTTGGGGTCCTCTTCGTCTAGCGGTTAGGACACTGCCCTTTCACGGCGGCAACAGGGGTTCAAATCCCCTAGAGGACAAAAATTAAAAATATTTTGTATACTAAAAAAAAAATATATGATATAATTATTTGGTGATTTAAAGATTAATGTTTTAGTTCTTTAAAAATTTGGATATGATAAAAATTTAGAAAAACACCTGTGGGTTGTAAGGTTAAGCATAATAAGCGTATTTGGTGGATGCCTAGGCATTCAGAGGCGAAGAAGGACGTGCTAATCTGCGATAAGCGTCGGTAAGCTGATATGAAGCGTTATCATCCGATGATTTCCGAATGGGGAAACCCGTTGTTAACACAACATTATTAACTGAATAAATAGGTTAATAAAGCAAACCAAGGGAACTGAAACATCTAAGTACCTTGAGGAAAAGAAATCAATTGAGATTCCCTTAGTAGTGGCGAGCGAAACGGGAGAAGCCCAGAATTAAAAAAGACTAAAAATATAGTAGAATAGTTTGGAAAAACTAACGATACAAGGTGATAGTCCTGTATGCGAAGTATTTTTTTTCTAGAATTCGGAAAGTAGAACGGGACACGAGAAATCTTGTTTGAAGATAGGGGGACCATCCTCTAAGGCTAAATACTCCTGAATGACCGATAGTGAACTAGTACCGTAAGGGAAAGGCGAAAAGAACCCCGGTTAGGGGAGTGAAATAGATCCTGAAACCAAATACGTACAATCAGTAGGAGCTTGTAGTTTTTAAAAGTGACTGCGTACCTTTTGTATAATGGGTCAGCGACTTGTATTTTGTAGCAAGGTTAACTAAATAAGGGAGCCGTAGGGAAACCGAGTCTTAAATGGGCGATTTTTTAGAGTTGCAAGATACAGACCCGAAACCCGGTGATCTAGCCATGAGCAGGTTGAAGGTTGGGTAAAACCAACTGGAGGACCGAACCGACTGATGTTGAAAAATCAGCGGATGACTTGTGGTTAGGGGTGAAAGGCCAATCAAACCGGGAGATAGCTGGTTCTCCCCGAAAGCTATTTAGGTAGCGCCTCGTGAACTCATCTTCGGGGGTAGAGCACTGTTTTGACTAGGGGGCCATCCCGGCCTACCAAATCAACGCAAACTCCGAATACCGAAGAATGTTATCACGGGAGACACACAGCGGGTGCTAACGTTCGTTGTGGAAAGGGAAACAACCCAGACCGTCAGCTAAGGTCCCTAAATCATAATTAAGTGGGAAACGATGTGAGAAGGCATAAACAGCCAGGATGTTGGCTTAGAAGCAGCCATCATTTAAAGAAAGCGTAATAGCTCACTGGTTTAGTCGGCTTGCGCGGAAGATATAACGGGGCTAAATTATGTACCGAAGCTACGGCAATAAATATTTTTTTATTGGGTAGGGGAGCGTTCTGTAAGCCTGTGAAGATGTTTTGAAAAGAACGTTGGAGGTATCAGAAGTGCGAATGCTGACATGAGTAACGATAAAGTAGGTGAAAAACCTACTCGCCGAAAAACCAAGGTTTCCTGTCCAACGTTAATCGGGGCAGGGTAAGTCGACCCCTAAGGTGAGGCCGATAGGCGTAGTCGATGGGAAACTAGTTAATATTCTAGTACTTATTTTTTACTGCGATGGGGAAACGGAGAAGGTTAGGTTATCCGGGGGTTGGTAGTCTCGGTTTAAGTATGTAGGATGGAAAATTAGGAAAATCCGATTTTCTGTATAAGTCTAAGATACGAATACTAGTTATGTAAATAACGAAGTAACTGATACCACGCTTCCAAGAAAATCCTCTAAGCATATAGGTAAATTTTAAATCGTACCCGAAACCGACACAGGTGGTTAAGTAGAGCATACTAAGGCGCTTGAGAGAACCTGGATGAAGGAACTAGGCAAAATAGTGCCGTAACTTCGGGAGAAGGCACGCTAACATATAAGTGTAAAAATTTACTTTAGAAGCTTAAGTTAGTCGCAGATACCAGCTGGCTGCAACTGTTTATTAAAAACACAGCACTGTGCAAACACGAAAGTGGACGTATACGGTGTGACGCCTGCCCGGTGCCGGAAGGTTAATCGATGAAGTTAAGGGAAACCTAAAGCTTTTGACTGAAGCCCCGGTAAACGGCGGCCGTAACTATAACGGTCCTAAGGTAGCGAAATTCCTTGTCGGGTAAGTTCCGACCTGCACGAATGGCGTAATGATGGCCAGGCTGTCTCCATCCAGGACTCAGTGAAATTGAATTTGCTGTGAAGATGCAGTGTACCCGCGGCAAGACGGAAAGACCCCGTGAACCTTTACTATAGCTTGACATTGAGAATTGATTTTTGTTGTGTAGGATAGGTGGGAGACATAGAATTTGATACGCCAGTATTAATGGAGTCAACCTTGAAATACCACCCTATAAAAATTGTTTTTCTAATCTAGTATCGTAATCCGGTACAGAGACAGTGTCTGGTGGGTAGTTTGACTGGGGCGGTCTCCTCCCAAAGAGTAACGGAGGAGCACAAAGATTGGCTAATTACGGTCGGACATCGTAAGGTTAGTGTAAAGGCATAAGCCAGTTTAACTGCAAGCATGATAATGCAAGCAGATGCGAAAGCAGGTCTTAGTGATCCGGTGGTTTCTGTATGGAAAGGCCATCGCTCAACAAATAAAAGGTACTCCGGGGATAACAGGCTTATACCGCCCAAGAGTTCATATCGACGGCGGTGTTTGGCACCTCGATGTCGGCTCATCACATCCTGGGGCTGAAGCAGGTCCCAAGGGTATGGCTGTTCGCCATTTAAAGTGGTACGCGAGCTGGGTTTAGAACGTCGTGAGACAGTTCGGTCCCTATCTGCCGTGGGCGTAGGAAAATTGAGAGGGGCTGCTTCTAGTACGAGAGGACCGAAGTGGACGTATCCCTGGTGTTCGGGTTGTCATGCCAATGGCATTGCCCGGTAGCTAAATACGGAAGAGATAAGTGCTGAAAGCATCTAAACACGAAACTCGCCTCAAGATTAGTTTTCCCTGAAATATATAAAATATATTTACTGAAGGGACGTTGTAGACTACGACGTAGATAGGCTAGGTGTGTAAGCGTAGTGATATGTTTAGCTAACTAGTACTAATGACCCGAGAGGCTTAACCTTACAACACCAGAGGTGTTTTTCTAAAAAAAATAAAACCTGGCAACAATAGTGTTATGGTACCACCTGAATCCATTTCGAACTCAGAAGTGAAACATTTCAACGCCAATGGTAGTACAAGGTTTCCTTGTGTGAGAGTAGGACATTGCCAGGTATTATTTTTTTTCAGTTAATTTTTATCATATTTTAAATTTTTTATATTCTTATTTATATCTATTATTTTTGAATTTTTCAATTTAATATACATATTTTTTACATGACATATTTATATTGTATATAAGATTTTATTAATATATATTAGATTTATTATTTATAAATAATCTATTTACTATAGGTATAAGTTTTAGTTTACATTTTTCATTCTAAGGTAATATATAGATGTCCAAGATTAAAGGTAATGTAAAATGGTTTAATGAATCTAAAGGTTTTGGTTTCATTACACCTGAAGATGGTAGCAAAGATGTTTTTGTTCATTTCTCTGCTATTCAAAGCAACGGATTTAAAACTTTGGCAGAAGGTCAAAGTGTTGAATTTGAAATTACCGAAGGTGCAAAAGGTCCGTCAGCTGCTAATGTAGTTAGTTTATAATAAAATTATTAAAAAAAATTTATATATATATACTACATATAGTAGTATTTTTTCGATGCGGATTTAAAAATACCGCATCGCAAAATATTTTATAGAACCATTCTTACTAAATGAATTTTACTTAATTCTTTGTATAAATTTTTTATTTGTATGAAATTTTTTGCACAAATAGTAATTGATATTGATAAATATGTTCCTTTGTTACTAGATCTTATATCGGGGGCATAATCTCCTGGAATGTGTGTTTGTATAATTTTAATTATATTGTTAGTTAATTCTGGTTGTGCCAATCCTATTACTTTATAGGTAAAGTTACATGGAAATATCAGCATTTTTTCTAGTTTATTATTCATTTTTATACTCTTAATTAATAAATTTATTTATTCAGTTAATTAAATTTAAGTTTATATATTATATTGTTTTATAATTAATTAAAATAATATATTTTTTACTTAATAAAACAATTCAATCTTTAAAATAATATATATAATGATTTTATCATATATTTTACGTATATTTTTTATTTTATATGTATTAAGAGCTTTAATATGTTAAAAATTTTTAATACTTTAACAAAAAAAAAAGAAAAATTTCAATTTTCTTATTCTGAAAAAATTAATATTTATGTATGTGGTGTTACTGTATATGATTTGTGTCATATTGGTCATGCTCGTACTTTTATTGTTTTTGATATAATTAAACGCTATTTAGAATATTTAGGATATAAAACGTGTTATGTACGAAATATTACCGACATAGATGATAAAATTATTTATGCAGCTAATAAAAAAAATGAATCTACTGATGTTTTTGTTGAACGTATGATTCAATTGATGCATCAAGATTTTTTATGTTTAAACTTAAAAAATCCTGATCACGAACCTAGAGTTACCAAATGTATACAGGACATAATTTCATTTATAGAGAGTTTATTTAATAATAAACTAGCTTATATTGATGATAATAAAGATATTTTATTTTCTATTAAAAAATATAATAGTTATGGAATGTTATCACGTAGGATAAAACAGTGTTGTTTGAATAAAAATAAATCGCATTCTGTTTCTCAGTTTAATCAATCTGACGATTTTGTTTTATGGAAACATCGTATCAATAAATCTGATCCGCATTGGATTTCTCCGTGGGGTCCAGGTAGACCTGGTTGGCATATTGAATGTTCTGCTATTATAAATAAGTTTTTTAAAAATGGAGTTAATATTCATGGAGGAGGAATTGATTTATTGTTTCCTCATCATGAAAATGAATTAGCACAATTAAAAAGTATAAAAAGTTCTTTTTCTATTAAATTTTGGATACACGTTGGTATGGTTATTATTAATAATCATAAAATGTCAAAATCATTATTTAATACTGTACTGGTACGTGATTTATTAAAAAAATATGATCCGGAAGTAATTAGGTTTTATGTTCTCTCTACACATTACAGGCATCCTTTGATTTTTATAGAAAAAAATTTAAATGCATCGAAAAATATTTTAAACAAAATATATATTTCTTTACTTCGCTTTAATTCGAGTATTATAAACAGTGATTATAAAATAAAATTACGAAATACTTTTAAAAAAAAATTTTTTTCTGCTATGAATGATGATTTTAATACTCCTAAAGCATGTTTAATATTACAAAATTTATCTCAGTATATTACTAAAATTAAAAAATCTAGTGATATTCTTTTATATAATTCTTTATCTAAAGACTTAATTGTTTTTGGAAATATTTTAGGATTATTAAATCATGATCCTAAGAGTTTTTTATCTTCTTCTACTAATCGAGTCCTTGTAAGTAACAGTAATTCTAATATAGTACAAAAATTAGTACGTATGCGTGATATTTATCGCCAGAATAAAAAGTGGAATTTAGCTGATATTATTAGAAAAAAATTATTAAAATTAGGGGTAACTGTACAAGATAAACATGAACGTTCAACATATAAATTTATTTATGAAAATTAATAAATTTATATAAATATTATTTTTAATAAAAAAATCTAAGATATTAATTTTTTTTAAAACCTTTTATTTATTTGCTACTTTTTGTTTTAATTCAATTAATTGTATTTTTATACTTCATATATTTTTATAAATATTTTTTTAAAAACAAATATTTTTATAGTCTATATAAAAAATATTTTTGATTTTTACAAATTATAATTATAGCAGAACATATTTTTATATATATATTTAAAATCATTGATGTTTAATCAAGTTTTAAGTATAATGATATTCAATATTTTTCCGCGCTCTTAGCTCAATCTGGATAGAGCAACAGCCTTCTAAGCTGTAGGTTACAGGTTCAATTCCTGTAGAGCGCAAAAATTTAATTGTTTTTTTATTTTAATGTATACATAAAATTATTTTTTTGTTTATTTTATGAATAGATTTATTTGCATTTATTTCTATATATTTAATATTTTTTTTTAAATCCTCCATTTTAAACCAATTTATGAGTGGTTTGGTTAATTTTTTGTATTCTTTTAATCGAGTTATAATTATTTTTTCTTTGTCATCTTTTCTTTTGCTTAATAACTCACCAGTTAAATCATCTATGTTTTTGTTTTTAGGAGGATTAAATTTTTTATGATATGTTCTTCCTGATGATTCATGTATTAGTCTTCCAGTAATTCTATTAAGAATATTATTGGTATTGATTTTTAAATGTATAACAAAATGCATTTTGATGTTTTTTTTTAATGATTCAGCTTGTTTAATAGTTCTTGGAAAACCATCTAATATAAAGTTATCAAAACAATTTTTTTTTTTAATTTTTTTTTTAATTAGATTTATAATAAAAGAATTCTTTACTAATTTTCCTTGATTTATTGTTTTGTTTATATAGTTTTTTGTTTTTTCATTTTTTTTGCTTTCTTGACGTAATATTTCTCCAGCAGAGATAAAAGGTATATCAAAATGTTTTGATAATAATTGTGTTTGTGTTCCTTTTCCACTTCCTGGAGCTCCAAGCATAATAATACGCATCATAATACAATTTTCCTCAAAATATGTTTTTGTTATTTTTTGTATATAAATAATATGACATATTGTTCTATAAAATATTTTTATTGTAATAATAAAGTATTAATTCTATTAATAAAAATATGAGGGTTTTCCAGAGTTCCTTTTTCCGCTAATACCGATTGTTCGAATAATACATTTATCCAATTAGAAAATTCTAATTCATTTTCTATTTTTTGTATTTTTTTAACTAAAGGATGTATTGGATTAATTTCTAATATATATTTTATTTGAGGAACCGGTTGTCCAGCAGAGCTAAATATTTTAGCCATTTGAGTACTCATATCATTAGTATCCGTTAAGACTATAGACGGAGTATTTTTTAGCCTATATGTTATACGTACATCTTTAACTTGATTTGTTAATATTTTTTTTATTTTTTTTATAAAATCATCAAATATATTCTTGTCATCATGGTTGTTTTTATTGGATATTAATTCTTTTAAAGAATCATCGGATTTGCTTACTGATTGAAATTTTATATTATTAAAATCAGTTAAATAGTTCATCATCCACTCATCAATTCTATCTGATAGTAGTAAGACATCAATTTTTTTTTCTTTAAAAATTTCTAAATGTGGACTATTTAGTGCTGATTGATAACTATCAGAAGTTAAAAAATAAATTTTATTTTGTTCTTTTATCATTTTATTAACATATTCTTTTAAAGATAATGTCTGTTCTGTGGATTCCGTCTGTATAGAAGAAAATCTTAATAAATCTGCAATAGTTTTTTGATTTTCAGAATCTTCAGCTAAACCTTCTTTAATAACTAATCCAAATATATTCCAAAAATTTTGATATTTTTTTTTGTTATCTAAGGATAATGTATACAATATTTTTAAAATACGTTTCGTAAGTGTTTTTCGTAAAACATTAGTAATAGTACTATCTTGTAATATTTCTCTAGAAATATTTAACGGAAGATCTTGTGAATCTATTATTCCTTTTACAAATCGTAAATAATTTGGAAGAAATTGTGTAGCTTCATCCATGATAAATATATGTTTGACATATAATTTTAAACCATGCTTGTTTTCACGATGCCACATATCCCAAGTTGCTTTTTTTGGAATATATAATAAACTGGTATATTCTTGATTACCTTCAACTGTATTATGACTCCAAGTTAATGGTTTTTCAGAATCATGCGTTATATATTTATAAAATTCCTGATAATCTTTTTTTGTAATGTTATTTTTATTTTGGGTCCACAGAGATTTTGCTTCATTAATTTTTTCCCAGGAAATTGTTTTTGTTTTTTTATCGTAGTTATCAATTTCAATAGGTATTGAAATATGATCAGAATATTTTTTTATTATTTGTTTAATTTTCCAATTTTCTAAAAATTCTTTTTCTGAAGGCTTCAAATGTAGAACAATTCTTGTTCCATGTTCTTGTGTAGAAAATTCTTCTATTGAGTACTCACCTTTTCCTTTAGAGATCCATAATATTCCTTGTTCGTTTTTTTCTGATGCATGTTTTGTATATACTAAAACTTTTTCAGATACTATAAAAGCAGAATAAAAACCTACTCCAAATTGGCCAATAAATTCATTTTTTTCTTTGTTATTGACGTTCTTCATCTGATTTAAAAAAGATTTTGTTCCAGATTTTGCTATAGTACCTAAATTATTTATGACTTCTTTTTTCGTCATTCCTATTCCGTTATCTGAAATAACGATTTGATTTTCTATGGTTTTTACTGAGATTTGTATTTTAGGTATATATACTTTTTTTGTATATTTTTCTGGATTATACAATTTTTCAAATCTTAATTTTTCTATTGCATCAGAAGCATTAGAAATTAGTTCTCTTAAAAAAATTTCTTTATTTGAATATAATGAATGAATCATAAGATGTAATAATTCTTTTACTTCTGACTTAAAAACATGTACTTTTTTATTTTTATTTTTCATATGTAAATTCCATATTTTTTAGTATAAATTTTAATTTATTATTAAAGTGTTTATAGTTATATATTATAACTGATTTTTATCATATAAAAACATTATTTATTTGATTTATTATTTGGATTAATAAATTCAGAATTTAATAGTAGTTTTTTTTGTTGTATTTTTGTTATTTTTTTAACAGCATCATTAATTGCTGAAGTAATCAGGTCTTGTAGTAATCTTTTATTATTTTCTTTCCACAATTCATCACTAATAATTACTGATTTGCAGGTATAGTTTCCGTTCATAACTACGGAAATTAAATCAATACCAGATTTTCCTGTAACATTAGACATGTTAATATCTTTCTGTATTTTTTCTATTTTTTTTTGCATATTTTTGGCTTGTTTTAAGATTTCGTTAATTTTTTCATTAGTATACATTTTGTTTTCTTCTTTCAGTAAGTAAAGTTATATATATAAATATTTTTAGATATTTGAATAATCTTTTTTGAATAAATATTTAAACGTTTTAAACTACTATCATAATAAATATTATTATAAAATATTATTTTTTTCTTGTATATATTGATAGATTTGAAAAAATATTATTTCAATACCTATTCTAGGATCAGGTGCGTATTTTAAATATTTAGATCCTTGAAGAAGAATTTTACAATAACTTTGTATATCTTTAAACAAAATTTTTTTGGATAAATTATAGATGCTTACATCGTATTTGGAGAATTTATTGATTTTATGTTCTTTTTTTAATGTAGTAATTTTTACTATAGATAAAGTGTGAAAGAAAGTTATTAATGATGTAATTATATTAGTATATTGTATACTCGTTTGTTCTGCGTAGTCTAATATATTTAATGTTTCATTAATATTATTAGTAATAATACTAGTAGCTAGTTGTAGTATATTCTTTTTATCAAATATTCCCATCAATTTATTAATTTTTTTTACTTCTATAAGTGCATCTTGTGTAGAACAGATTACTAATTCAAGAGTATTTATTGCGTTTCTAATACTCCCGCGAGCATAGTATGCAATGGTATTTAATGTTTCTTGATCTATATAGATTTTTTCTTTTTTCAATTTATCATCTAAATAATTTGATATCACTTTTGAAGTGATACTTGGTAAATGTATATGAAGACAACGAGAAATAATAGTATTAGGTATTTTTTTAACGTGTGTAGTTGCTAGAATAAATTTTATATATTTTGGAGGTTCTTCTAATATTTTTAATAATGCATTAAAACTATTTTTTGATAACATGTGTATTTCATCAATTAAATAAATTTTGAATCTTCCTTGAATTGGAGGATATTTGGTTGAATCTAAGATTGTTTTAATATCTTCAATTCTGGTTCTAGAAGCTGCATCGAGTTCTATAAAATCTAAAAATTTGCCTTTTTCTATTGAAATACAATTATTGCATTTTCGGCAAGGTTTGGATGTGATTCCTTTACTACAATTTAGACTTTTAGCTAATACTCTTGCTATAGTAGTTTTTCCCACTCCGTGTATTCCTGAAAATAACCAGGATTGATGAATTCTTTTTAAGTCAAGACTATTTCTTATTATACGAATTATATATTTATGTCCTATAATATGGTTGAAATCTTGTGGTCGCCATTTATTAGATAATATTTGATATTCCATATTTTTCCTTATTTTTAAATATTAATATAAATGTTTTTATTAAATTTATATATTTTTCTTGACTTTTTTGATATATTGTTATTTAATATTAATAATATCAAATTAATTAGTATATAGTATTGATTTTTTCTGTTAGAGGATTTTATGTTAACGCTATATATTTAAAATATCTGGTCAGGTCTGGAAAGAAGCAGCCAAATTAAATTTTATAGGTGTGAAACTACCTCTAACAGATTTATAAAATTTTTGTATGATTTTTTAAATTAAATAGATTTATTATTTTTTTGATAAGTATACATTGAATAATATAATCCTTTTTTCTTAATTAATTGTTCGTGTGAGCCTCTTTCAACTATCTTTCCTTTGTCTAAAACAATGATCATATCAGCATCTACTATGGTGGATAATCTATGCGCTATAATTATTACTGTAGATTTTTTTCGAATAGATAATAATATTTTTTGTATTTTTTGTTCAGATTCTGAATCTATACTAGCAGTTGCTTCATCAAAAATTAGTATTTTAGGATTGGATACTAATATTCTAGCAATACCGATGAGCTGTTTTTCTCCTTGTGAAAGACTGTTACCATGTTGTCCTAATATAGACATGTAACCATCTGGTAAATTTTCAATTAATTCTTGTAATTGACTTTTTTGTAACGCTCTAATGATTTTTTTTTGTTCTATTTTTCTGTCTAACGAAATATTTTTAATTAAATTTCCATATAAAATAGTAGGTTCTTGTTGAACAATAGCAATATTTTTGCGTAATATTTTATGTGATAGTGAATTTATTGGTTTTTTATCTACGTATATTGTACCTTTAGTTACAGAATAATGTCCCAAAATTAAATTTGATAGGGTTGTTTTTCCACTTCCTGTTTTTCCAACTAATGCTACGCAACTTTTATCAGGTATATTAATATTTATATTTTTTAAAATATTTTTTTTAGTTTGTGGGTATTTAAAAAATATATGGTTTAATTTTATTTGACCGCTATTTAATGGTTCAGTATTACTTCCATAGATTTGTGAAGGAGAATCTATAAATTTAAAAATTCTTTCTGAAGATACAATAGCTTGTTGTAGTATGGTTTGTTGATTAGCAATTGTTATTATAGGTTCATTAAGATGTCGTAAATAATTTATAAAAGCGTGTAAAATACTAATTTTTACTATTACTGCAGGAAATAGTTGTAATATTAAAATAATAGAAGATAAAATTATAGAAGATATTAAAGTTAATAATGGTCTTAATAGTAATCCATCAATTTTTAAAATATTCATTTTGTTGATATAATTATTGTTATTAATAATATTTATTTGTTTAATGAAATTTTTTTCTTGGTTAAATTGTTGAATGATTGTAATTCCGTTGATTATTTCACTAATAGTATTGTTAAGTTTTGACAATGAATTTTTTATTTTTTTGATTATAGGTTTACTATAATGCTGATGGATAATAATGATAATTATTATTATTGGTGTAATTATAGAACTAATTAATGCCATCCTCCATTCTAATATAAACATAGTAGCAAGAATTACAGTAAATAGTATGGAATTTTTTAAGAAAGATGATACAATTACTTCATAGAATTCTTTTACTGATTCTGTATCAGTTACTATTTTAGTAACAATGGAGCTTATTGGTTTTTTATCAAATATTTTCATGGGTTGTTTTAGTGCAGTTTTCATCATTTTAATTCTTAATTCAGTAATTATTTCTGTGGATAGTTTGCTGAAATAAATACTATATAGATAATTAAATAATGATGAAAATATTTGTAACATTATAAAATAAATTATTAGTAATATTATAGATTTTTTTTTAAAAATATTATTGTTTATAACATTATTAATAAAATTGCTCAATATAATTGGACTAGCAATTTCTGTAATTGTAGATAATATAATTAATATACATGAAAGTATTAGTAGATTTTTTTTTTTAGAGTAATACGATAATAATCTTTTTATTATATTCCATGAAGAGTACTTCTTTTCTTCCATTATTTTTTCCTATATAAATTGAAAGGTATTTTTATATATAATTTTATTATTTAAATTTTTGATAATTATACATTTCAGAATACCAATTTTTTTGAAGTAATAACTGTTCATGTGATCCTTGTTGTAGAATAGTGCCGCTTTTTAAAACAATAATATTATTAAATTTCTCTAATATAGATAGTCTATGTGTAACTATTATGGTAGTTATATTATTTTTTTTAGTGTATTTATGGATGTTTTTTATTATTTTATGCTCTGTATCGTGGTCTACTGCGGATAATGGATCATCTAAAATAAAAATTTTAGATGGTATTAAAAAAGCTCTGGCAATTGTGATTCTTTGTTTTTGACCTCCTGATAGTTTAATTCCTTTTTCTCCTATTTGTGTTTGATATCCTTGTGGTAATTTTTTTATATCTTTATGTATACAAGCTAATTTCGCTACATACTTAATTTCTTGAATGGTAGCGTTTGGTTTTCCAAATGCAATATTATTAAATATATTTGTAGAAAATAAAAAAGGTGTTTGATTTACTACTGATACAATAGAACGCCATTTTTTTAACTGTATATGATTGATGTCATTCTGACAATATTTTATTACGCCTTTGCGCAACATAAAATTTTTTTGTATTAGTCTAATTAAAGTAGTTTTTCCAGATCCTGTAGGACCGCAAATTCCTAGAGTTGTATTATTAGGTATTATTAATTTTATATTATATAATGAATTATTAGTTCTAGATGGAAAAGAGAATTTTTTTATATTTATGTTTAGATTTAGTGGTTTTTTGGGATTAAAATTATTAATTTGTGGTTTTTTTTTATTGTTATAATTAATTATTTTTTTTATTCTTGTCCATGAAACATTACTACGTTCTAAAATATTAAACATCCATGCAAAAGCAAGTATTGGCCAAATCATAGATCCTAAATATAGTATAAAACTTGTTAATTGTCCGAACGTTAATTGTTTTTTAGTAATTAAAAAACTTCCTCCTAATATTGCAAATAAATTAGATAAAGCAATTGAAATATGAATAATAGGATCAAATTGTGCATCTATTTTAGATACTTGTAAATTTTTTTTTCCTGCTTTGTGCGCTATAGTAGAAAATTTTTTTATTTCTAGTTTTTCTAATCCAAAATTTCTTATCATGTGTATATTACTTAAACTATCTTGTGCTTGGTTATTTAAAAAAGAAAAATGTTTTTGTGATTCTTGAAAATATTTATAAAGTAATTTTCCGTATCTTCTCATTATAATTGCCATTATAGGCATGGGTATTAAAGAAAATAGAGACAATTTCCAATTTGTTTGTGTGCACATCATAAAAATTATCGAACATCCTGAAATAACAGAATCAATAATTGTTAATATACCTTCTCCTGTTGAAAAAACTACTCTATCAATATCATTAGTCGCTCTGGATATTAAATCACCTGTTCTATATTTTGAATAAAATGTTGCGTCTTGTTTTAATAAAGCTACACAAAATTTTATTCGTAATTGAGAATTTAATTGATTTGATGCACTAAATAATAAAATTCTCCAAAAATATTTTAATATATAAATAACAATAGATATTAAAATAATTTTTGATATATTTAGTAATATTTGCGAAGTAGATGATTGATGATTTAAAATTAGATCGATAGTTTGTCCTGTTATTTTAGATGGTAATAATTGTAATAATGTAATTATAGTAAGTATAATAAATGTCCCGGTATATTTTTTCCATTCTTGAAAAAAAAACCATTGTAATTCTTTAAATAATTCCACATATGTACCTTATTTTAAAATATTAAGTGTGTATTATATTAAAAATAAAATTTTGTATATAGTTTTGAACTATATTAATATTTTTTCTTAATTTTTGTTGATTGTCTAATTTTTGATTGAATTTTTCAGTATAAAGATTATTTAATGTTAAAATTATATATTATTTTAGATTTTTTATACAAATTTTGTAAAATAGCTGTAATAATTTTTATTTTCATGTACTGTTTGATTTGTTGGATAATATTTTTTTTTTCTAAAATATTAATTTTTTCAAAAAATTGTTGTTTTAGTATTATTAACATGTATTTATTATTAGAGTTTTTTAATAAAAAATATATAGATTTGTTTTTTTTTAATTTAGGAATGTTTTTTATGATGTTCATTATTTCTATATTTTTTTTGTAAGATATGGTTTGAGTATTACTAGTATATATTGGATGTTTTTTTATAAAAAAAAATTTTTTGTTATGATTGGTTAATAAAAATTTTTTTATATTTAAGTAATTTATTTTATTTTTATTTTGAATTATAAATTCTTTAAAGACTTGTTTTTTGTTTTTCTTAGCATTTTTACTACATGATTTTATTTGTAATAAACGAATGTTATTTTTTGCGTTTTTATAGATTCTTGTAGGTGTATAAAGGCTAGTTTTTTTTTGTAAGTCAATAAAATATTTGAAAGGTTGATTAAAAGTATTAGTATATGCATATTTAGTTAAATCATGATAATGTAAAAATTTTTTCTTATGTATTTTCGCGTACTTTCTAGGTAATATTTTTTCTAACTCAATTTCTTTCTTTTCTAATAATCCGTTTATTTTATTATTTAAAATCATATTTTTGAAAAATAAATTATTATACTGAATTTTTTTAATTATGTATTGATTAAATTTATTTATATTTTTTATTTTTGTTTTTTTAATAGCATGTAAGGTGAAAATAAAAAAATTATTTTTATAAAATATTATTTTTGAATAGTCACCTATTTTTTTTAATTTACATTGTTTAATTAAAACAGGTATATTTTTTTTTTTTATCCATCCTAAATTAATATTAGTAATGTCATTTTTATTATCATTAAATAAAGAATTATTAATTTTTTTGAATGATATTTTATCATTAATGTTTTTTTTAAATATATATGCTTTTTTAAAATTATTTGTTTGTATGCAATGATAATTATATTTTTTATTTTTTATTTTTTTTTTTATATTATGTAAATATAATTTAATATTATTCCCGATACTTTGATTGTTTAGTGACTTTTTTTGTAAATTTATAGTTTTTGCAATATATAATTTCTTTTTTTGAAGAATATCTTTATTTAAATATAAGTGTTTTAGTATTTTAGAAGTATTATTTTTATTAATTATACTTTTTGTAGAAATTTTAAAATTAATAATATTTATGTTTTTTTTATCTATAATTTTTTTGATTTTTTTTTGTATATCATTTTTTAATATAATTGTTGATGTTAGTAATATTTTTATTAAATATTTTACTGCTATTTTTTTTTGTAAGGCGTGAAGATATTTTTTGTGTGAATACATTATAAAATTAATAAATTTTAAGTATTTTTCATAATCGAAAGAGTTATTAACCTGAAAATATTTTGAAGATAAAATTATTTTTTTTGCATACTTATTTAACATTTTTAGCTGGATTTTATCTACGTATTGTTTAAACAACGATTCGTTTATTGTTTTAGTGATTATTTTTTGAAAAATGTACTGTGCGAATTCTTTTTTTTGTATTTTAGTAGATAGCATAGTTTTTATATTTTTGTTTACTTTTTTTTTCATAACTTGATAGTTTAATTGTAATATTGGCGGATAAATTTTTTCTTGATTAATAGTTATTAAAGGTAATGGATTACTATATATAAAAAAATTTGATATATTGCTTAATATGATAGATAATATAATTACTGTAGTAATTATTATTAAAATATGTTTTTTATAGAATTTTTTTAGTGCTGAAGTAATCATAAGGGCCTTTTTAGGTTACTGATGTTGTTATGTATGATTTTTTTTATAGGTTCATAACTAGCAAGAATATAACGTTTGCTAGCTATGTTGTATAAAGTAAAATTTTCTTTAATTTTTTTTTCACTTTTTTATGTATTTATGTATTAATATAAGGGTTTTTTTCTAACGCGATTTTTAAAATGTCCTCTATTTTTTTTATTGAATGTATATATAAGTTCGAACGAATATTTTTAGGTATTTTAGATAATTCTCTTTTATTTCCATAAGGTATCAATACTGTTTTAACGCCTCCTCGATGAGCAGCTATTAATTTTTCTTTTAATCCTCCTATATTTAGTATTTTTCCTTGTAAAGTAATCTCTCCTGTCATTGCAATATTTGATTTTACAGGATTATTAGTTAAACATGATACTATTGCTGTACACATAGTAATACCAGCACTAGGACCATCTTTAGGAGTTGCTCCTTCAGGAACATGTATATGGATATCTTTTTTAACATAAAAATTTTTTTGTATATTTAATTTTTGAGCTTGTGATCGAACTACCGTAAGAGCTGTTTGTATAGATTCTTGCATTACTTTCCCAAGAGAGCCAGTATGTATGAGTTTACCTTTACCTGGTATACTAGTACATTCAATAGTTAATAGATCACCACCCATTTCTGTCCATGCTAAACCAATTACTTGTCCAATTTGGTTAGTTTTATTAATTTTACCGTATGTATATTTTTTGATACCTAAATAATTTTTTAAATTTTTTCTATTAACGATAACAGTAATACAATTTTTTTTTAATAGAATTTTTTTTACAGATTTTCTACAAATTTTTGAAATCGCCCTTTCTAGAGATCTTACTCCCGATTCTCTAGTATAATATCTAATTATATTTATTAAAGCTGGATCTTGAATAGATAATTCTGTTTTTTTTAAGGCGTTTGCTTTCATTTGTTTAGGTTGTAAATATTTTTTAGCAATATTTATTTTTTCTTCTTCAGTATATCCTGATAATCTTATTATTTCCATACGATCTAATAAAGGAGTAGGTATGTTCATTGAATTAGCTGTAGCAATAAACATCACTTCTGATAAGTCATAATCTATTTCTAAATAATGATCATTGAATGAGATATTTTGTTCGGGATCTAAAACTTCTAACAAAGCAGCAGCTGGATCTATTCGTATATCAAAAGCCATTTTATCTATTTCATCTAATAAAAATAAAGGATTTTTAACTCCCGATTTAGTTATTTTTTGCATTAGTTTTCCAGGCATAGAGCCTATATATGTTCTTCTATGCCCTCTGATTTCTGCTTCGTCTCTAATTCCTCCTAAGGCCATACGAATATATTTTCTTCCCGTTGCTCTAGCAATAGATTTACCTAATGATGTTTTTCCAATACCCGGAGGGCCTACAAAACACAGAATTGGTCCTTTAATTTTTCTAGTTCGATTTTGTACTGCTAAATACTCTAAAATATTTTCTTTTACGTCGTTTAATCCAAAATGATCAATGTTTAAAATTTTATGAGCAGTGTTCAGGTTTTTTTTTAATTTACTTTTTTTATTCCATGGAACTTGTATCATCCATTCAACGTAGTTTCTTACTACTGTAGCCTCTGCTGACATAGGTGACATTGTTTTTAATTTTTTAAATTCTGATCGTGTTTTTTCATTTGCTTCTTTTGGCATCTTGGCTAGATTAATTTTGTTATTTAATTGTTCATTTTCATCAATAGATGAATCAGAATTACCTAATTCTTTTTGAATGGCTTTCATTTGCTCTGTTAAAAAGTATTCTCTTTGATTTTTTTCTGTTTGTTTCTTGATTCTATTTTGAATACGTTTTTCTATCTTCAATAAATCAATTTCTGCTTCCATTATCCCAATTAAAAATTCTAAACGTTTATTAGTATGGAACATTTCTAATAATAATTGTTTATCCTGTATTTTTAAGGGTATATAATATGCCAAAATATCACTTAATTTTTCTATATTACTAATTTTTTTCAATAAACTAAGTGTTTCAGGTGATATTTTTTTATTAAATTGTATATATTTTTTGAATTGATTGATGGTAATTTTAATTAGCACCTGTTTTTCTTTTTCTTTTATTTGAGTTGATTTAACATATTTTATGTTTGCGATTTGATAAGTATCGTGTTTTTCTATGTTTTTTATTTTAGCTCTTTTTTTACCTTCAATGATTATTTTGATTGTTCCGTCTGGTAAATTTAGAATTTGTAAAATTTTTGCTACAGTTCCAACATTAAATAAATCATTTTTTTGAGGATTTTCAATAGAAGATTCTTTTTGTGTTATTAATAGTATTTTTTTGTCATTTTGCATAGAAAATTTTATGCATTTTATTGATTTTTTTCGACCTATAAATAATGGAGTAACCATATACGGATAAATTACAATATCTCGCAAAGGCAGTATTGGAATACTAATATTTTTAGAATACTCAGAATTCATATATATATTCTCTCTGTCAGTATTTTAAATATATACAAAAGTTGTATAGTTGTATATTTTATTCGGGATGTTGATAAATAGAATGTATTTTATTGTACGTATTTTTTTTCTGATGATAGACTACCATGTTATATTATTTTATCTGATTTTTTTTTTAAAAAAGATAATTTGGGAGCCTTATGTCCTTTGACAACTGATGCATCAATATATACACTTTTTATGTTTTTTAGCTTTGGCGCTTGATACATTACGTTTAATAAAAGAGATTCTAAAATTGAGCGTAAACCCCTAGCTCCTGTTTTTTTTTTTATAGATTTTTTTGAAATCTCCTTTAAAGCAGAATTATTAAATTTTAGTTTAATATTATCTAAAGAAAATAATTTTTTATATTGTTTTATTAAAGCGTTTTTAGGTTTACATAAAACTTGTATTAAATCTCTTTCAGTTAAGTTATTAAGCTCTACGATAATAGGTAATCTTCCAATAAATTCAGGTATTAATCCATATTTAATGAGATCTCGAGGCTGTATTAATATTTTTGACGTGTTCTTAATACAAATAGCTTTTTTTATGTTTTTATTAAATCCAATATTAGAGGTACTATTTATACGATTATATATAATGTTTTTTAGTCCGAAAAATGATCCTCCACAAATAAATAAAATTTTTGAAGTATCAATTTTCCACGTTTCTTGTTGAGGATGTTTTCGGCTTCCTTTTATAGGTACAGATGCAATAGTTCCTTCGATTATTTTCAGCAATGATTGCTGAACACCTTCCCCTGATACATCTCGAGTTATAGAAACATTTTCTGATTTTTTAGTTATTTTATCAATTTCATCAATATATATAATTCCTTTTTCCGCTTCATGTATATCGTAATTACTATTTTCAATTAGTTTTCTTAAAATATTCTCGACGTCTTCTCCTACATATCCTGCTTCTGTTAGTGAAGTAGCATCTGCAATAGAAAATGGTATGTTTAGATATTTTGCTAATGTTTCAGCAATTAGTGTTTTTCCTGTTCCAGTAGGACCAATTAACAAAATGTTGCTTTTTTCTAATTTAATTGTATTACTATTATTTAGTGTATAGTTTAATTTTTTATAGTGATTGTACACAGCTACTGAGATTATTTTTTTGGCTTGTTTTTGTCCTATAATAAATTTGTCCAAGTATTTTTTTATCTCGTTAGGCTTTGGTAATGGAATTATTTTTTTATTTTTTTGTGATTTTTTTGTATTTAAAATATCATAACACAATACCACACATTGATTACAAATATGTCCAGATAGACCGCTGATCATCTTTTCTATTTCGTTTTCTTTTTTTTTGCAAAATGAACAGAATATATAGTTTTGATTATTAATCGTATTATTCATGTTTTTCTCTATTATCAGTTATTATATGATTTTATATAAATTTTATTTTTTATTTTTTAAAATTAAGTCAATAAGACCATATTTAATTGCTTCTTTTGGAGAAAAAAAATAATCACGTTCTATATCTTTTGTGATCTTTTCAATAGATTGTTGTGTATGATGAGATAACAAGTAATTTATTGTTTTTTTTATTTTTTTTATTTCTCGAGCATGAATTATAATGTCTGATGCTTGTCCTTGAAATCCACCAAGAGGTTGATGTAACATAACTCTAGCGTTCGGCAAACAAAATCTTTTTCCTTTTTTTCCTGCACATAATAATATAGCCGCCATAGAACAAGCCTGTCCTAAACAAATTGTATTGATATCTGGTTTAACGAATTGCATAGTATCATAAATAGATAAACCGGATGTGATTATTCCTCCTGGAGAATTAATGTACAAAAAAATATCTTTTTTTTTATTTTCTGATTCTAAAAATAATATTTGAGATATAACAATGCTAGCTAAGTTATCATTTATAGTTCCAGTTATGAAAATAATTCTATCTTTTAATAATCGTGAAAAAATATCATACGAACGCTCTCCTTGATAGCTTTTATCAATTACGAAAGGTATTAAAGACATATTATGATGTTTTTGTTTATTTTTGTCATTAAATTTCATATGTAATCCTTATTTTAGAAAATAGTTATATTTTTATATAAAATATTGTTTTTAGTTTATTTCTATAAAATTAGATGTATGAATTTATATAAATAATTAATTATTTTGTATGTATAAATGGTTATTTATTTTATTTTAAAACAATGATTAAATACTTTTTATATTATTGAATGATAACAAAATATTTATCAATTTATGTGTTTTATGCATGTATACATATATAATATGCAATTTTTTATAATTTTATTAATGTATACTACAATATTTGTAATTAAAAAATTATCATAAAAATATAATAATATATTTGTATATATTTATTACAATAATCGTATTTATAGTACACTTTTATTGTTTTTGTGATTTAAATTATTAGTAATTAATTAAGTACAAAACTATATGATTTTGTTTAAATTTTTTCTATATTGTTTTATATATATTTGTATAATTAATTAAATGTAATCAACTTTTTTCTGGTATACGCACGGCGTTAATAAAAATGTTGGATTTTTTATTTTTTCCCATTGATATGTTGTATAGGTATGTAATTGTATTGCGTAAATTTTTTGCGGAATGTATTTAAAAAGAATGCTATATATAATGCTATGTTGATTGTATAAAGATAGTTTATTAAATTCGTAAGCAGATACTGCAATAAAAAAATGTTTTAGATGTTTTTTTTGATTATTGTGTATATTGCTAATATTATCTATTTTTAAATAAAGAATATGTAATGTAGATTTTATTTTTTTCTCAATGATTTTTTTCATGATGATCTAATTTTATTAGATTACTATGTTATAGTAAAATTATAATTATGGTTATGATGGCTAAAATTTCTTAATATTTATTGAGTATACTATTTTAGTATTTATTGATTTTCAAATGATTAAAGTATTATTGTATAGACATAATTATTTATAAATTTTAAAAATTTTCATTTTAAAAAATAAGTTTATTTTTTTTATATTTTTATATTAGTATATTAATACTATTAATTTTTAATATTACCGATAGCTTTTTTTATAGATAAATATATTATTATTTTTAATATACAATATAATTGTGATAGCTGTCAATTTAGAATTATTAAACTTTATTATGATTGTGCACCCTATTTGAAGTATTAAACATTTTTTACAATATATATTATTTTTTTTGCTTATTTTTTGGTTTTTTATAATATTAATAAATAAATATATTGTATTATATAGGTTTAAAATTATGAAAATATTTTATAAATATAATATGTTTAAAATTTTAACCATATTTTTTGTTAGTTTTTTATCTTTATTATTATTTTATGTAAGTAAAAATATACATGTTAATGCTTATGGATATATTTTAAAAAATGAATTACAGTTAGTACTATTGGTGTTTAGAGTCATGTTAGTCATTGTAGTTCCCGTTATTTTGTTAACTGTAATAATTGCATTTTATTATCGTAAATCTAATATTTATTCAGATTACATACCGGATTGGTCTCATTCATATTTATTAGAAACAGTATGTTGGATAATTCCAATTATTATAATATTTTTTTTAGCTAATCTATCTTGGTTAACTACACATAAATTAGATCCTAGTAAACCTTTGAAGGTAAATTTTAATAAACCTATTGTTATTGAAGTAATTTCTTTAAATTGGCGCTGGTTGTTTATTTATCCATATTATAAAGTAGCTACTTTTAATGAAATATCTTTTCCTAAAAATGTTCCAATACATTTTAAAATCACCTCACAATCTATTATGAATTCTTTTTTTATTCCTAATTTAGGTAGTCAAATTTATACTATGGCAGGAATGCAAACAGATTTATATTTAATAGCTAATACAAACGGTGTATATAAAGGCATTTCTTCTAATTATAGTGGTTCTGGTTTTTCTAATATGAAATTTAAAGTTTGTGTGCAAGATAATATTCAAAGTTTTAATACATGGATTCAAAAAATACGATCACATCATCATGTATTATTTTCTAAAAAACAATTTTTATATTTATCGCGTGATAGTATGAAAAATTATATACAATATTTTTCATATGTAGATCCTTTTTTGTTTTATAAAATAAAAAATATGTTTAATCGATTAAATGATAGTAATTTTTAAAGTTAAAGTTATATTAATAAAAATAATTAATGTAGTATATATTTTATATTTGAAGGTAAATAATAATGTTTGGAAAATTAACTATTCATTCTATACCTATTCATGAACCAATTATTATGATTACATGTATGGCGATTATTTTTTTTTCAGTAGTTATGTGTGCATATATTACATATTTAAAAAAATGGAATTATTTATGGAATACATGGTTTACTTCAGTTGATCATAAAAAGATTGCTGTTATGTATTTTGTATTAGCTTTTATTATGTTTTTTAGGGGTTTTTCAGATGCAATAATGATGCGATTACAGCAATTTTTTTCTTCTTCACCGAATCATATTAGCATCTTGCCGTCTAATCACTATGATCAAATATTCACAGCTCATGGTGTAATTATGATCTTTTTTGTTGCTATGCCATTAGTTATTGGATTAATGAATTTTGTTGTTCCTTTACAAATTGGAGCGCGAGATTTAGCTTTTCCTTTCTTAAATAACTTGAGTTTTTGGTTAACAGCTAGTTCAGTTATTCTAATGATGTTGTCTTTGGGAATAGGTGAATTTGCTAAGACTGGTTGGTTAGGTTATCCCCCTTTATCAGGAATTAAATATAGTCCAGGAGTAGGTGTTGATTATTGGATTTGGATTTTACAAATTTCAGGTTTTGGTACTATTTTAACTGCGATTAATTTTATAGTGACTATTATTAATTTTCGTGCTCCTGGAATGACAATGTTTAAGTTACCAGTTTTTACTTGGACTGCTTTATGTACTAATATTCTTATATTAATATCTTTTCCTGTTTTATTTATTACATTAACATTTTTATCATTAGATCGATATGCTGGTTTTCACTTTTTTACTAATGATATGGGTGGAAATATGATGATGTATGTTAATTTAATATGGATATGGGGGCATCCAGAAGTTTATATATTGATATTACCAATATTCGGTATTTTTTCAGAAATTGTGTCTACATTTTCTAAAAAATCTTTGTTTGGTTATATTTCTTTAATATGGGCTACTATTGTTATTACTGTTTTATCTTTTTTAGTATGGTTACATCATTTTTTTACTATGGGTTCAGGAGCTGATGTAAATTCTTTTTTTAGTATTACGACCATGATTATTGCTGTTCCTACCGGAGTAAAAATATTTAATTGGTTATTTACTATGTATCGTGGTCGGATTCAATTTCATTCTTCTATGCTATGGACAATAGGATTTTTGATTAGTTTTACGGTTGGTGGTATGGCAGGAGTATTATTATCGATACCCTCAATAGATTTTGTTCTTCATAACAGTTTATTTTTGGTAGCTCATTTTCATAATGTTATTATAGGGGGTGTTGTTTTTGGTTGTTTTGCTGGTATAACTTATTGGTTTCCTAAAATTTTTGGTTTTAAGTTAAATGAGTATTGGGGCAAAGTTTCTTTTGTTTTTTGGATTACTGGTTTTTTTATCGCATTTATTCCTTTGTATATATTAGGGTGTATGGGTATGACTCGTAGATTAAGTCAAAATATTGATAATGAATATCATTTTTTATTAACGATTGCAACTATAGGTGCATTTATAATCTTATTAGGCATTGTTTGTCAATTAATTCAATTAATTGTATCTATTAAAAATCGACATTCTCATAAATATAAAGATATGAGTGGGGATCCTTGGAATGGAAGAACATTGGAATGGTCTATTCCTTCTCCTCCTCCGGTGTATAATTTCTCCAATATACCTGTTGTTAAAAAAATAGATCATTTTTGGCACGAAAAACATAAAAAAACAAATTGTATCAAAAAGAGTATTTCTGAATCTATTCATATGCCGAATAATACCTATATGGGTATAGTTATTAGCATTTTTACTACAATATTAGGTTTTTCTATGGTATGGCATATTTGGTGGTTAGTATATTGTTCATTGATTAGTATTCTCTTTAGTGTTTTTTTTATATCTTTCAAAATAGATAAAGGATATATTATTTCTAAATAATATGCTTCTTGATATAGAAAAAAAAGATTTTTAATAAGTGAAACTTATACAGAATAAAAATAAATTTTATATAAGGATTATAAGTGAATAAAAAAAAAAGAAATATTTCTTATTTTTCATTAGAAAACAAAAATATTTTCGGTATGTGGATTTATTTAATGAGTGATTGTATTGTTTTTTCTGTATTATTTATTGTGCACGTTATAATGTCGAGACACGGATATAATAACTTTTTAAAAGAAAATCACTTGTTTTCTAGATCAGTAATTTTTTTAGAAACATTTATTTTGTTATGTAGCTCTTTTTTTTGTAGTTTAATTAAATATTTTTTAAAAAAACGTTCAAAAAAATATGTTGTGATTTCTTTGTTATGTACTCTAATTTTAGGAAGTATTTTTTTAGCATTAGAAGTTCTAGAATTTTTACAGATTCTAGAGAAAGGATTTTATCCTATTTCTAATGGTTATCTTTCTTCTTTTTTTGTCATTTTAGGAGTACACAGTTTACATATTATATTGGGATTATTATGGATATTAATTTTAATTAGTCAGATTTTTATTTTTGATTTTTCTTTTTTTGTGAATACTTCGGTGATTTGTTTTTGTTTGTTTTGGCATTTTTTAGACATTATATGGACAATATTGATTGCATGTGTATATTTAAGATAATAAATAAAAAATATTGAATATTAATGAGGTATTGATGATGTTTATAAAAATAAAAGATAAATTTATAAAAATTATGATATTTTTTATTAAAAAAAATTTTTTTATTGGTTTTTTCTTGTCTGCTTTTTTTATGTTTTTGTATTTTTTTGTATTAACTAATTTTTTTTGTTCTCATTATTATTATGTATATTTTTGTTTTTTATCAATTAGCATGCAAATTTTTTTTTATTTTAAGTATTTTTTAGGTATGCGTTTTTCAAAAAAAAATATTTTTATAATATTGTCTTTAGTTTTTATAAGTACAATTATTAGTATTATTACTATAGGATCTTTATGGATTTTCGATCATTTACATCACTAATATTAAATTTTTTTTTTTCTGTAAAAATATATAAAATAATACAAATATTTGAATTAATAAAACCGGGTATTATTTTAGGTAATATAGTTAGTTTATCTGGTGGTTTTTTTTTAGCTTCTCGTAGTAAATTATTAAAAATTTTATTTTTAAAAACAATATTAGGAATTATTTGTATAATTGCTTCATCATGTATTTTTAATAATATTATTGATAGACAGTTAGATAAAAAAATGAATCGCACTAAAAATAGAATTTTGTGCATTCATTCTAATTTTAAATTATTGGTTTTTTCATTTTTATTAGCTTTTTTCTTGTGTTTTCTTGGTTTATATATATATATAAAATATATAAGTTTTTTATGCACGTTAATATCGATGGTAGGAATATTTTTTTATGTAATTCTTTATTCTGTATGGTTAAAAAAAAAATCATGTTATTCTATATGTATAGGTAGTGTATCTGGTTCTTTACCACCAATTATAGGTTATGTAGCTGTAAGCAATAAAATTGATGGATGTTGTGTGATTTTATTTTTTATTTTTGTTTTCTGGCAAATAGCTCATGCTTATTCTATTTTGCTATACCGATATAAAGATTACCAAGATGCAAATATTCCTACTATTCCAACGATATATGGTTTCAAATATACAAAAACATGTATATCTGTTTGTATTATGAATATGTTCTTACTAAATTTATTATTATATTATTTTAATTATGTATATGTTTTTAGTTGTTTTTATATAAATATATGTGTTTTTTTTTGGTTTTTATTTTCTATAATAAATGAGAATTATTTTATTTCTTATAAAAAATGGTCTCGAATTATGTTTTTTTTATCTGTTTTTGTGATTTTTTTTACTAGTGTTATTTTATCTTTAAATTTTTTTTAATAAATATATTTTTAAAAACAGTTGCTATTAGCTGGTAATCCAGATATTTGACTAGCATATTTCATGAATCCTTTTGGAAAAAGGATAAATAAATCTTGACTAGTCAAAAATATGTTTTTTTTTTTCATATATGTTAACAGCATTCTAGTAGAAGGTGTAATATTATATTTTTTATGAAAATCTCGCATACAAAAAATAATATTCCAGTGATTTTCATTTAAATGAATTTTCAGTTTATTTGCAATAGATTGTGCAAATTTTTTATTCCATTTTTTCATATTGTATTTTTATATAATAAATGAAGTATATAATTTAATTAATACACGTTTAGTATTGATATAAATGATACCATAAGAATTTTTTATTCATATGTATCAGGAAATAACTTTTATATTATAATAATTATTTATTTTAATCTATTTTTTAAATATTTTTTATAGAATTGATAGTTAAATTTTTTAATATATGGAAAAATTGTATAATTAGTAATTTGAAATATTATATACATGATGTTAAATCTTTTAACATTTTTATATTTCATTTTTTTTTGGATATTTTGATGGTTTTTTTTCATAAATAATTTTATCTAAAACACCATTAATAAATTTATGACTTTTACTTGATCCAAATATTTTTGCTAATTCTATTCCTTCATTAATAATTACTTTATAGGGAATATCTATACGTTGTATAATTTCATGAGTGGATAATCTTAATATTGATTGTTCGACTGGATTTATTCTAATATTTGTTTGAGATATATGTAATTTGATAATGTTATCTAAATAGTGAACATTTTTGATAACTCCGAAGACCACTTCGCTAAAGTACTTTACGTCTAATGAACATTTTTTATTTTGATGAACAACATATCTTGTAATTTCTGATATAACAATATTTTTAGAAATTTGCCATGCATAAATTGCTTGAATTGCTAGTTCTCTTGCTTTTCTTCTTTTTAAAGGTATCATGATGAATTTCTCTGTAGTTTTTTAAATATTTTTATTATTTGACAAGTATTATCAATATAAAAAACTAATAATATTATATTTTACGATATTTCTGTTTGAGAATAGAGATTATTAATTTAAAAATTTTATTTTAATTAAAATATTTCTATAAAAAGGTTGTACATAATTCTTATTATGTTATAATATTAAAAATTGATAGCGGGATGGAGCAGTCAGGTAGCTCGTCGGGCTCATAACCCGAAGGTCGTTGGTTCAAATCCAATTCCCGCAACCATAATTTTGATTTATAAAATTTTTCTGCTTAATCCAGAATATCTTTTTTTTTTATTTCTTATCATATAGTTTATAACATCTTTATTAGCGTATATAGTAATTTTTTTTTTTGCTCGTGTAATAGCAGTATAAAATAATTCTTTAGATAGTATTGAGTATAAATTATTAGGGATAATAACTTGTACAGAAGAGTACTCTGATCCTTGAGATTTATGGATAGTTATACACCATGCAGTATCATAATCGAATAGAATGTATGGATCAACTATATGAATTTTTTGGTTTGGAAGAATAAAATATACGTTAATTTTATTGTTTATAAATAAACAAATTCCAATATCTCCGTTCATTAATTTTAAAGAAGTATTGTTTTTTTTGATTAATAATGGTTTTCCATGATAAAAAAAATTTTTTTTTCTTGGATTTTTTTCTTTTTCATAAAAAAAACATTGATCTAAGTATTGGTTTATTTTTTTTGTTCCGTATATTCCTTTTTTTACTGAACACAGAATTTGATATTTATTAAATTCTTGAATTATTTTTTTAGGATCAGATTTTTTTTTCAGAAATTTTATATATTTTTTGTAATATTTTTTTATTTTTTTCAACATATTAAAATATTTAGATTGTGTTTGTAATGATTTACATATAATATCCGGATATTTTTTTTTATAAAAATCTGATATATTATAATATTTTTTTTTTTCTAATAAATTTATAAGATTATTTAGTCCTGAATTTTTAATAAATCTATATTTTTTTTTTAAAATAGAAATATATTTTTTTTTTTGTATTTGATGATTTATATTATCTAATTGGTTGAATTGTATATTTTTACATGATTTTTGATATTCCGTATTACATATTTCTTTTAAAACAGATCCATTTTCTATAGGAGATAATTGATTAACATCTCCTACAAATATTATTTTTGTTTTTTTTTTTATATTAGTAACAATAATATCCATCATATTTAAATCTATCATAGAGCATTCATCGATAATTAATACATCTATTTTTTTACATGATTTAGTGTAACGATTGTTACATTGATTGTTTTTTTTTTGAATGTTAAATAAACTATGAAGAGTGACTCCTATTTTAGGATATGATAATTTCTCATTGTTATTCATGTTTTTTTTATTTAAAATATAATATATTGATTGAGTTAATTTAGCAGCAGCTTTTCCGGTTGATGCTGATAATTGGATATTAATTTTTTTTTTAGTATTTTTAATTAAAACCAAAACTAAATACGCTAATATACTAGTTTTTCCAGTTCCTGGGCCTCCAATAATAAAACATATTTTATTTAATAGTGCTGTTTGAATAGCCATTGCTTGATCATGATCAATTTTTTTTGAACAATGTTTTTTTATTAGTTTGTTGTATTTTTTTAGATTTTTAGTATTAAATTTTAAACTTTGATGGTAAATATATTCAATTATTTTTGTTTCAGAATACCAATATTTATATATATATAAATTTTTTTTTTCTAAAACTAAAGGAGTTTTATATACTCCGTTGCTACATACATTACTATTGATAACATTATTAAACCAGTTTCCGTTACCTTCACTTACTAGATTAAATAATTTAAAAAATAAATCATTTTTTTTGGAAGATAATTTATTTTTTTTAAATATTTTTATTGGTATACATGTATGTCCTGAATATAGTGATTGACTTAAAAATAACATTACTAATATTACTTCTGGAGCAATGTTTGAAAAATTTTTATTAAAACAAAAATAAAAGTTTATACAAAGAATTTTGTTATTGATTTTTGCGTTGTTTATTATTCTAAAAAATTTTTTTTTATTTTGAGGTATCATATAATTTTCCATGTAATAAATTATCTAAGTGATTTATTAATAAATAATCAGGTTTAATAAAATAAACTTTAGAATCATTTTTTTCATCAAATGCTCTTAAAAATAAATAAAAAATTCCCCCAAAATGTATTTTATAATTGTATTCTTTAATTGTTAATTTTAAATAACGATGCATAGCTAAACTATATAATTGATATTGTATATCATAACGATATTTAATTATTTCATTTTGAAAATTTTTATGGGTATAAAAAGTATAGTTAGGTCCTAACCAATTGGATTTATAATCAATAATATAGTATTTATTTTTCCATAAAAAAATTAAATCTATTACTCCAGTAAGTATACCAGAAACATTTTCGAAGTTGATATTTTTGCATTTTTTTGACAATGGATCAAAATTATTAATAATAGCATTTAATTTTTCTATATTGATGGTTTTTTCTATTGGTATAGTGAATTGTACTTCTTTTTGATATTCTGTTTTTTTTAATTGATTTAAAATTAAACAGTTTTTATATAGTGGTTTTGATATAAAAGTACATATCCAAATATATAATTTGTTTATCCATTTTTCAGATAATAATAAATAATTTAATTGATTAAGAGTTTTTTTTATTTTTTTTGTGTTTTGGAAGTTTATTGTTTTAAAAACTTTATGTAAGTAAGATCCATATTCTTTTCCTCTAGGAAATTTATGGATATTATTGTTACAAGATACATACTGATTTTTTTTTAGTGCAGATGTTTTTTTTTGAAACATTAATGGAATGTATTTTTTTTGGTAAAATAAATTTTTTTTTATAATTTTAGAAAAACTAATTTTATTCCAAGGATTTATTATATTTTTTAACACATTCAAGTATATTATATCTTTTTTTTGTGTGATTTTTTTTTTATAAATCGTTTCTTTTTTTTTGCATGTATATTTTATTTGAAAAATTTTAGGCTTTTGTAGTTTGTATAACTCTTCTTTTAATTTAATTAGACTACTTTTTTTTCCTTTTTGTATTAAAAATCCTAAACTACTGTTATGAAAATTTGTATAATTCTTATGGCTTGTTTTTTTTTTTGTTCTTTTAGAAATTACTGCTAAACCAATATTACAATGTACTATACCTCTAGTTATAGCCACATATAATAAACGTAAATCTTCAGATAAAATATGTTTAGAAGATATAGAATTACTTTTTTTTATCTGTAACTTACTAAAAAAAGGAATCCATATTATGGGATATTCTAATCCTTTTGATTTATGTATTGTAATTATCTTAATAGATTCTGTATATTCTATATTATTCACTGCTTCAGTGTAGACAACATTACTACTATCGATATCTTTTTGTAAAATTTTTTTTTTTAACCACGTGATTAATAAAAATTTATTTGTGATACTTTGATTTTTTTTTTCTAGAATTTTACATATACTAGTAATATTTTGTATATTGATGTTGTTTTTTTGTATCGACGCATTTCTTTCTAATAAATTAAAATCTACTACTATTTTAGAGATCATTTGTGAAATATTAATAGTATTCCATATTATGTAATATTTTTTTAATTTTTTTAGTAAATAAAAATATATATGTTTTTGATTATTAATTAACTGAATATCATTCATACTTATATTAAATATTTTTGTCATCAATAATTTTTTAAATTTTAATGTATTAGATAAATCAATTATTGCATCCATAATTAACATTAATTCTCGTGTTTCTGTAGTATGAAAAATATTTTTTTTACGAGAAGTATAAATAGAATTGATATTTTTTTTGTGTAGTTCTTGTTTAATTAAATTAGCTTCATATTTATTTTTTACTAAAATAGCTATATCTCTAGGTTGAATACAACGTTTTTTTTGATTTCTTAATTTAAGAATTGATTTTTTATTTAATTTATCTGATAACCAGTTATAAATGGAATGAGCGCATTCTTTTGAAATCCACGAATAATATTCGTTAGTGTTTATTTCAATATCATATTTAACAATAAGATTAAATGCTGATTGTTTTATTTTATTTATTGAAAAGTAAATTTTTTTATTTTTTGAATATGATGATGATTTATTAAAATTAATATTTTTCCATATAAATGGTGCTCTTGCACGAGAGAATAAACTATTAATTCCGATTACCATATTTTTTGATGAACGAAAATTTTTTTCTAAAATAAAACATTTATTTATTTTTTTTTTGATTTTTAAATATAAAAATATATTCGCTCCACGAAAACTATATATAGATTGTTTAGGGTCTCCAAATAAAATAAGTGATTTATTATGCATTTTATTATATAATTTATAAAATATATTAAATTGGATGTTATCTATATCTTGACATTCATCAATTATAGTGATTGTATTTTTTTTAATGATATTTTTTTTTATTATAGATGATTTTAATTTTATTTGTTCTAATATAATTTTATTTAAATCATCAAATTCTAATCCTTTTTTTTCTTTTTTTTTTTTTTGAATTATTTGAGGTATTTTTTTTAAAGCGATAAAAATAAAGTATTTAAAAAATAAATTATAATTTATAAAAATTTTTTTTATTTTTTTCAAAAAGATATATTGAGAATTTTTTTTTATTAATTGTTTTGATAGTATTTTATGAAAGTGAATATTTTTTAATATTTTAGGAATCGTACAATTATTTGTGATTTTTACAGACCAATGATTTATTTGATAAAACCATTGTTTGAATTTTTCACTTTTATGTTTTATTTTATTTTTGTTAGTATGTATTATTGAATTTTGTATTTCATGTTTATTTTTGTTCCAAAATTTTTTAGTTTTGTTGATTTTTTTTATGATATTGTCATATTTTTTTTTTAAATTAGTTTTTTTAAAAAAGTTATGGTAATCTTTTTTTTTTTTTTGATTCAGTAAAATATTGATATATTTAAATAATTTTTTTGGAGTAGGCCATTTTTTTATGATAAGATGAGTAATGTTTTCATGTATCCCGTATGCATAATTTCTCCAAAAATCTTTTGTGGCTTCTAATTTTATTTTTTCTATGTTTTTTAAAATTTTAATAGGTATATTTCGATTACATAAAAATTTTTGTTCATACAGTGTATTTAAAAAAAAACTATGTAATGTGTGTATCATGATAGAATTAATGTTTTTTTTTGCAAATCGTAATAATTTAGTAGTTTTTTTTATATCCTTAATATCTTTGATAATATCAATTAATTCATTGTTTTTACTACTTGTACTAGTACATACAGTATATAATTGACAAATTTTTTTGTATAATCTTTTTTTTAGATCATTTTTTGATGCTTCCGTGAATGTAACTACTAATATTTCATATATAGATAACGGTCTTTTGTATGTTTGTTTTATACCAAGATTTAAAAGTAAACGTAGATACAAGGTAATAATAGAAAATGTTTTTCCGGTTCCTGCAGATGCTTCTATTAAAGTAATACCATAATCAGGTATTTTTTTCATGTCTAAGGAAATATATTTCATATTATATTTTTCTAGTTAATGGATTTATATAAATATAAATATCATTTATTTTAAATGATATTTTTTAATATTAGAATTTTTAAAAAGAGGTAATAACCAATATTTACATGTATTACAGATTTTTTTTACTTGTGTAGTATTTATGTATGGGATTAATTTTTGAACATAAATGTTTTTTTTCTCACCTGTAGAGAATGAATTTCCATGCCATTTCTTAAAAAAATTTTTTTTAGCAATAATATAAACATTGGTATTAGTATTTAATATGCGATATTTTGGAATATATAATGATTGTAGCCAAATAATTCCAGAATTTAATATTAATATAGGTTTTTTTATACCATCCAAATATCCTTGGAGATATTTTTTTAGATATTTTTTAGCTTTATTTTTTTTTAAAGGCAAAAATTTTATACTTGAATTATTAATTCCTAATAATGTACTTTTTGTACATGAATATAATGCACAATAAATTATATGCTCTATCCATGTTGAAATTATAATCTTATAGTTTATTCGGTTAGCAGACCATCTAATTAGGCCATATTTATTGATTTCTTTTATAATTCCTGATAACTTATATTTTTTTATTTTTATGTTGATTTTTTTTTTAACTGGAGAGTTTCTTAAAGCATTAATCTTTTTTGCCAAAATATTTATTTTTTTTTCTTGTTTTTTCCATAAAATTTTTCCAACATATCCATATGGAATTTTATTTTGTAATTTTAATTTGTTATATAATGAGCTAGTATTTTTGTTGAGAATTTTTTTTTTTAAAAGTTTTTTATTAATATAATATTGATTTAGAGAATTTATGGAAAATAATTCATCTTCTGATAAAATTTCTGTTGTGTTATCTATTTTTGGTATTTTTAATGTTTTTTTAAAATAATACTGAATTGGGTTTTTCCAAAAATTTATTAATTTTTTAATTGAAATATTTTTCTGAGTAGTTTTTTTTATTTTTTTGTAATTACTAAAAAATTTTTTTTTATGTAAAAAATATTCTGTTTTTTGATTTATAAAATATGAATTATTTGTGTTATATTCATGTTTGATATATATATTATTAATATAATTTTTTTTTTTTTCAGTAAACGTATTTTTTTTTATATAAAAAAATTTTTTTAGATAAAATATGATATCCATAATATATTTTGATGCATAAGATGTACTTTCTGTAGTTGTTGTTTTAACAAAGCTACAAAAAAAATATTTTTGAGTAGACATAATAGTTTCAAAAAAGATATTTTTGTTATCGTGATATGTTTTATTAGTTGCAAGATTCAATATATCTGTTTTTTTTAGAGAAGGAGTACTACCTTGTATGCATCCTAAGATACAAATCATTTTAAATGGAATAGTTCTTATATTTTTTAGATTTGTGATATTGATTTTTCCAGTAAAAAACGCTTCATATTTAAATAATGAATAACTATCTTTAAAAAACATATCTTCTATAATATCAATAGATATTTTTTCTGAATAATTCATAATAATTCCTTCAGAAACTATATTTTTCCATTTATTTTCTAGAATAAAGAAGAATTTTTTATATTTAAGAGGTATATAAAAAAACTTATTTATTATTTTTGTAATAATATATAACCAATTTTTTAATGTTTTTTTATGTAATAATTTTTTTCTTAGTTGATTTAATGTAATGATTAAATTAATAAAATTACCTAATAGTACATTACTTTTTTTACAAGATACATTGTATACAGAAATGTTATTCCATATTGAATAATTTTTTTGTGCTCCATATCCCATTGTTATTCTACTAATTGCATATTCCCATGAATATGTATTAATTTCAGGAATAGACATTTTTTTAAATTGATTTTTATTAAACCCAAAACGAATATATAAATCAGATATAAAGGAATACAATATTTTAATATCGCTAGACTGAATATAAAATTTTTTTCTTAAATATTTTGTATTTAGAAGAGATAATACCCATGAATATTCAAAATGATTATTTTTAATTTTAAATAAATTTTTTATAGTTAAAATTATTTTTTTTTTAGTTTGATTGCTTTTTGAAACACTATGAATCACGGGACTATTTTTTTTTATGGAATTAAATATATTATTAATGTAAAAAACATAAGGTTTTATATTATCAGCTGTAATTAAAATGTTATTTAGTGTTATTGTTTTGTCAGTATTTAATACACATACGATATATTTATATAATTCCTGAATTTCTTGTAAATAAGATCTACATTGATTTATAGAAAGGGAATGATGATTTTTATAATGTACTTGTTCCGGAGTATCGCGCTCTAGTGAACCTTTAAATATATCGTATTGCAATCTATATAAAATATTTTTTTTATATTTTTTTTTATAAAAAAAAATTTTTTTATAATGTAAATTTTTTTTTTGGTTTTTTTTTTTTAATGAAATTTTTGTTTTAGTGAAAAAATCAATTGATGTATTAATGTATTTTTT
>JBPBPJ010000050.1:0-68906 GCA_050954235.1 Janthinobacterium lividum
TTATTTAAAAAATCAATTGTTGTATTAATGTATTTTTTTTTTTTTTTTAAGGTATATTGAAATAAATATATTGAAGTTATATTTTTAATGATATGTAATATCATCGTAATAAATGGATTTATAGATATATTTGAAAATATTAATATTTTTTTTGGTACAAACTTTACAAGATAAGATTTATTTATATTTCTACTGAAATTATCTATTATTTCAGTAAAACTTTTAATTCCTAAATTTTTTGTTTTTTGTATTACTACACTCCATAGTTTTTTTTGCCATATTGTTTTTTTTTCCCAAATATTTTTTTTTATTTCTTTTTCCCACGTATAAATTAAATCTGGTTGAAAAAAAATATATTTGATAAAAATATTTGCCATGTGTAAACAAAATTCATAATTATGGTAGTTTATACCACTTTCTAGTAGAAATATACAATCTTTTTTTTTACTGATAATAGACATTAAAATCCATTTCAAATATTTTACTTCAAATATACTAGGTTTTATGTGTTTAAGTTTATAATTAGATTTTTTGATTAAGTTAATAAAAAATTTAGAAATTTCTATATATTGTGTATTCATACAAATTTTTAATTTTTTAGATATTTGTATTTCTAACCATTGTTTTATGTATTTATTATTAATTAAAATAGTTTTTTTTTTAAAAATTTTTTTTTTGGATTGTACTTTTTTACATAATTTTTTTACTAAAAAATTCATTTGATTAGATTGATATATTTTTAACATGGTAGTTTATAAAATTCTTAGTATTATAATTTTATAGCGTAGAAATTTTTTCTACGCTATATTATTTTAGATTTTATGTATATTATTTTTTCTTTCTTTCTATACTATTGATATCACTTATTTTTAATATTTTATTTATTTTGTTATAAAAATAAATATCCATTTTTGGATATGGAATAGTAATATTATGTTTATCTAAAGCTTTTTTAAAATTTAACATTAAATCAGAATATACAGAATTTAATTCTGTTGTATGACACCAACATTTAACTATAAACTTCAATGAAGAAGGTGAAAATTCATTTAATCCAACAAAATTACCTGGATGTTTTAATACACGTTCTTCTTGATCAATAACTGTTTGTAGTACTGAAATCACTAGATCTGCATCTGAATCATAAGCAACGTTTATCACGAATTGATTTCTTCGTATTGGTTCACGAGAATAATTAATAATATTACCTGCAACAATTTTTCCATTAGGTATAATTATAATTTTTCCATCTAGTGTTTTTAAAGTTGTATAAAAGATGTGTACATTTAATACTGTTCCGGCAGCATTTCCTAAATTTACATATTCACTGGTTCTTAAGGGTCTCAATAAAATTAATAAGACACCTGCAGCAAAATTTGAAAGAGATCCTTGTAAAGCTAATCCTACAGCCATACAAGCTGCTCCTATTATAGCAATTATAGATTTTGCTTGTACACCAATCTGACCTAAGGCAATGATTCCTGTGAATGTAATAACTATATAACGTGCTAAAGTAGATAAAAACCCAGAAACAGTATTGTCTATATGACGAGCAGAAAATAACTTAAGAGCCCCGTTAGCAAGAAATTGACTAAAAAAAAAACCAATAATTATTATAATAATTGCAAAAAATAAATTTGTTATATAAGATATAAATATTTGTTTATTTAATAAAAAACATAAACCAATGTTATTTATGCAGTTTATTACATAGAATGCTTCTATTATTTTTTTTATAGCAAAAATTTTTTTGCACATTTTTTATTATTTTAAAGAGTATTAAAAATAAATATTTTTATTGAATATTAAAAAAATAATAATTAATTTATATATTTGAATAATTCAAAATTTTTGGTATTATAATATATTGTTTTTAAAAATATTTAATAAAAGTTATATATTTATTTTAAATGATAAAAATGATATATCATCATATCATGATTTTATGTTTTCACAATAAGAATATACATTTATTATTATTTATAATTTTTCGAAAGAATTTAATAGTTTAAACATTTTTTCTAAATATTTTTTTAAATTATTTTGCGCACTTCGTAACCATACTCTAGGATCATAATATTTTTTATTTGGTTGATTAGCTTCAAGAGAATTTCCCAGTTGACTATGTAAGTACTGTTTATTTGTACAATAAAAATCTAATACTCCTTTCCAATAATTCCATTGTACATCTGTGTCTATGTTAAATTTTATAACTCCATAATTAATAGATTTTTTAATATTATTACTACTTGTTCCTGATCCTCCATGAAATACAAAATTTAATGGGTTATGCGGTAATTTTTCTTTTTTACTTATGTATGTTTGTGCTTTTTTTAAAATAGAAGGTTTTAATAATATATTGCCGGGTTGATATACTCCATGTGTATTTCCAAATGCTGCAGCAATAATAAAATTATTGCTAATTTTAGTTAATTTCTTAAAAGTATAATAAATATCTTTCGTGTCAGTATATAATAGTTTTTTATTTATATGGAGGTTATTGACACCATCTTCTTCTCCCCCAGTACAACCTAATTCTATTTCTAAAATCATATTTAATTTAGTTATTTTTTTTAAATATTGGGATGAAATGGTTGTGTTTTTTTTTATCGATTCTTTAGATAAATCAATCATATGAGAAGAAAATAATGGACGTTTGTTTTTTTTGAAAAATTCTTCTCCTTTTTTAATTAGACCGTTAATCCATTCGAGATTATGTATATCACAATGATCAGTATGCAATATAACCGGTATTTTGTAATATTTAGCTAATAAATGAACATGTTGTGCTCCTGAGATAGCACCTATTATGGCATTTTTATGAGGTTTATGATTTTTGAATCCTAATCCACTAATGAAAGAAGCTCCTCCATAAGAAAATTGAATAATTACTGGAGACTGCATTTTTGCAGCAGATTCTAGAACACTATTTATTGAATCAGTACTAATACAATTTATGGCAGGTATAGCAAATTTATTTTTTTTAGCTAATGAAAAAATAACTTGTGTTTCTTTGGAATTTAATACGCCTGGTTTGATGTAGTCTAAAATTTTACACATAATTTTTCCTGTTTTATAAAATATCATCATTAGTACACTTTAATGAAAATATTATAATTCTGTAGTTTACTAGTATTTTAGTTTTTTTAGAATAGGTAAAGTTTTATTTTCTATAAATTCTAAAAAAGCGCCTCCTCCAGTAGAAATATAAGAAATTTTAGTTTTTAAATTAAATAAATCAATGACTGCGATTGTATCTCCTCCGCCAGCAATAGAAAAAGCAGTACTATTTGCAATTGATTGCGCAATCTTTTGAGTTCCTCTTCTAAAATTCGGAAATTCAAATACTCCCATAGGACCGTTCCAAATTATTGTTTTAGCTTGTTGAATTTTTTTTGTGTAATTTTGAATAGTTATATTACCTATATCTAGGATTTCTTCATTAGACATAATATTAGAAATTAATTTTTCTTGTGCTGTTGATGTTATTGAATATGATGTACTAACTAGAGAATCTACAGGTAAAAATATTTTTTTTGTTTCATATAATTTTTTCGCTATTTTTTTGAAATTTTTTTCATGTAATGATTTTCCTACTGAATAAAATGTAGAAATAAATGTATTAGCTATTCCTCCTCCTACTAACATATTATCCGTAATTTTTAGTAATGAACTTAATAGTTTGAATTTTGTAGATACTTTAGCTCCACCAATTACTGTAGTTATAGGATGTTGTGATTTATGGAATATTCGTTTTAATGTTTTTATTTCTGAATATAATAATGGACCAATGCACGATTTTTTTACAAAACTACAAATTCCGTATGTAGAAGATTCTACTCTATGAGCAGTAGCAAAAGCATCCATTATAAAAATATCACATAAATTAGCATATTTTTGGGATAATTTTTCGTTATTTTTTGTTTCTCCTTGATTAAATCGAACATTTTCTAATACCGCGATCTGATTAGATTCTAGTGATACTCCTTGTAAATAGTCTTGTAAAAAAATTATATTTATTCCATATAATTTTTTTTGTAAATATTTAAATATGGGAAATAAAGAGAATTTTTTATCGTACTGACCTTCTTTTGGTCTACCTAGGTGAGAAGCTATTATTATTTTTGCATTTTTTTTGAATGCTAATTTTATTGTTGGAATTGCTCGATCAATTCGTTCACTAGAAGTAATTTTTCCATTGTTTAATGGAACATTCAAATCTAATCTCATAAATACTCTTTTATTATTTAGATTAATATCTTGCATATGTAACATATTTACTCATCCATTTTATTTATTGATATGATTTTTTGACTATATCAATATTTGATATTTATAGTTATTTATACATTTTAGTACATATAATTTTTTAATTTTTATTTTTATTATAATAAATAAATATCATTTATGTATTATAAAAGTTTTATATATAAAACATTATTGTATATAGTAAGTCTATTTTTTAGGTATTTTAAGAAATATAAATACATGTTTAATTAATTATTAACTTATATTATTGTAATCTTTTTTTGAAAAATATATTTATTAAATTATAATACTTAATTTTCTTGATTAATAAAAAAAATTACAAATAGTTGTTTTATTAATTGATGTTATTTTAAAAATTTATAATACAATTATTTTTATATATTTAAGTTATATGTAAAATTTTCTTTTAATGTGATACTAAAGATATATATAATTAAATTTTTGATGAATTCGAATAGTTATTTTTAGTAATATGAATTTTGCATTTTTTCTAAAAAATATATAATTTTATAATGTAATTCATATTAGCAATAATTACTATAAGTATTTTATCAAATTATTAATTTTTATAGTATAATAAAATTATTAATTTTTATAAAGTAATGAAATTATTATTTCTCAGTAAATTTAATGTAATTTTTACAATACAATTTATGTTAATAAATAAATAATAAAGTATTAAATTTTTTTTAATGAGATATATATAATAACTTAGTTATATGGGTATACGATTTTTATCATTTATTAGATATAATTTATATGATTGAGAATAATAATTATGAAAAAATTAGTTGGTTTTATTGGTTGGAGAGGAATGGTTGGTTCAGTTTTATTAGATAGTTTACAGAAAAATAATGATTTTATTAATTTTAGATCAGTATTTTTCACTACATCACAATTATGCGGAACCCCCCCACATTTTATCAACAGTGTTTCTACACGCCTAGAAGACGCATATAATATTGAATATTTAATAACTTTAGATATTATTGTATCATGTCAAGGAGAAAGATATACAATTCAAGTTTACACAAAATTAAAAAAAAATGGTTGGAAAGGCTATTGGATTGATGCATCTTCATATTTAAGAATGCATGATGAATCTATCATTGTTTTAGATCCAGTTAATTTAAAATTAATTCAATCAGGTATAGAACAAGGAGTTAAAACATTTGTAGGTGGAAATTGCACAGTTAGTTTAATGTTAATGGCTTTAGGTGGTTTATTTAAAAATCATCTTATTGATTGGATTTCTGTATCTACATATCAATCAGTATCTGGTAGTGGTTCACAAGGTATATTGAATTTAATTAAACAAATAGAACATGTATATCAGAATATTTCTCCACACCTTCCTTTATCGAAATCAATTTTAAATATAGAAAAAATATTTACTTTGTCATTAAATAATATGTATAATTCTACACGTAGTTCAAAAATTCCGATATTAGGTAACTTAATTCCATGGATTGATGTATCTATGAAGAATGGACAAACTAAAGAAGAATGGAAGGGGTCCGCGGAAACCAATAAAATATTAAATTCTAAAAAAAATGTTTTAATCGATGGTACATGCGTACGGGTACCTGTTTTACGTTGTCACAGTCAATCTTTTACAATTAAATTGAATCGTGATATTTCAATTCGAGAATTTGAATTATTGATTTCGTCTCATAATCCATGGGTAAAAGTTATTAATAATAATCTTGATTCTGTCGTTGATCAATTAAATCCTTTACGAGTATCCGGTACTCTGGACGTCCCTATTGGACGAATTAAAAAATTAAATATTGGAAAAAAATATTTTTCTGCTTTTTCTGTTGGGGATCAGTTATTATGGGGCGCTGCTGAACCTTTACGTCGCATATTAAATATTTTAATAAAGTTATTATAAAATAAGTTTATATGTTATATACGTATACATTATATTTATCTGGTATGGACTTTAATTAAATATGTATATGGAATTTTATTAAGTGAACTCGATAATAATGTGTGCTTCATAAATCTACAAAATAAAATAATATCTGTATTACTAAATTTATCATCGGTTAGAACTAAAATTCTTTGCCCTTTTTTTAAGGTTCTGGTTTTTTTTCTTAACATCATGATTACATCTGGACACCGTAATTTTAATAAATTTACTATGATGGGCATGATCTGTATCTCTTAATATTAAGTTTTTATTTAAAAGAATATATTTTAGTAAACATTTTTTATAGTTAATTATGTTTTATATATAAATTTAATAGTTTGTATGTATTAATATTAATATTTATTAATATATAACTTTAGATTAAAATTATAGATAATGTTTTTAAATTCATCCATACTATTTTTTTATAATTATTTTGTGAGCATAATTCTATTTTTTTTAGTAATTTTAACGCTAGTAGTATTTTTTCAAGTGTAGTTTTTTTAATTATGGAATATATAGATAATTTCATTATTTTTTTTTTATATAATGTAAGATTAATATAATTTTTTTTTACAAAAATTTTATTTTTATGATATAAAATTATATATATTAATGTTTTAAAAGAATTAATTAATATAGTAGTATCGTATTTTTGTTTTTTTAATGTATATAATTGTTTAATTGCTTGATTTTGTTTAAAATTTATAATGGACTTTATCCAATCATAGTATTCAATTTTTTTTGTTGTTCTATAATATTTATATATTTTTTTGTACGTTATTTTTATATTTGGATATAGTAAAATTATATTTTCTAGTAAGTTTGCATAAAAATTCATATTGATATAGAATTTTTTTAATAAAAAATTTTTTGCAGATAAGCTAATTTTAACATTGTTTTTTTTAATTTTTTTGTTTATCCAGTAATTTATATTATTAGTATATGATAAAGAATTATTAATTAATACTATAGAACTTTCCATATAATTATGAAAAAAATTATTACATAAAAAATTATATTTTAATTTAGGAAAATAAAAAATTTTAATAACTTTAACATTAGATAAATTTTCTATTTTATTCATGTTAATTTTTAAAAATTTAGATATATTAGAATCATAAATAGTTATATTAAAAATATGTTTAATGGAAAATAAATCTTGTTGTTTTATTTGATTACAAACATACTCCCAATCAGTGTAATTTTTAATTATTATATTAGTTTTTTTGTACACTTTTTTTTTGCTAATGTATTTATATATAATTTCTTGAGTTTCTTTAATAAAAATATATTTAGATTCTAAAATAATGTATGTTTGTATTTTTTTTTTATCAATAGCTTGCTTTAAATTCATAGTATTTGTAAGCACGGTTTTATTTTTTTTTCTCCAATAATACAAAATTAATAATTTTTAGCGGTATATAAATTATTTTATGAATTTTTTTATTATGAAAATATTTTTTATGTTTATCGTTGTCAGTGATTAACTGAATAACTTCTTTTTTTAAAATATTATTATTTACTTGAATAATATTTCTTTTTTTTCCGTTGATTTGAACTATAATTTTGGATTTTTTTTCAAGTATTAAATATGATTTTGGTATAGGCCATTTTTCTATATCAATACAATTTTTTTTTTTGTTAATTTTTTTCCACAATATAAAACAAATGTGCGGTGTAAATGGATATAACATTTTTATTATAGTTTTCATAGATTTAAGTAAGTATTGTGAATTTATTTTTTTTTTATTATATAACTTGGTTATAAAATTAAAAAATTTCATTATATGCGCAATGGCGGTATTATATGAACTTTTTTTGTGGATATCATGAGTTACTTTAGTAATAGTACTATTTAATTGGTCATTTGTATTATTTTTTTCGTAAAGTTTGATTTTTTTTGTGTTTTTATAATTATTTACATTTATTATGGTATGAACAAAGTTCCATATTCTTTTTAAAAATCTGTGCATACCTATAATACTGTGAGAATTCCACTCTAAAGATTTATTTATTGGAGCTGCAAACATTAAAAATAATCGTAATGTATCGGCTCCATATTGATTAATAATATGGTCAGGTTCTATTCCATTATTTTTTGATTTTGACATTTTTATTTTTCCAGCATAAATAATATTACCTGATACATTTTTTTGAGAAATATTGATAATATCTCCCTTTTTATTACGAATAATATTTAAATGATTTGGTGATAACCATTGTTTACTTCCATTACTATTACGAACATAAAACGATTCAGCCATAACCATGCCTTGGCAAATTAATTTTTTTACGGGCTCTTGAGAATTAACATATCCAAAATCACGTAATAGTTTATGATAAAATCGAAAATATATTAAATGCATAACTGCATGCTCAACTCCTCCTATGTATTGATCTACAGGTAACCAGTATTTTGTTGATTTAATATCTAAAATATCTTTGTTAAAATTAGGATTTGTATATCTTGCATAGTACCAGGAAGACTCCATAAAGGTATCAAATGTATCGCTTTCTCTAATTACATTCTCTCCATATATTTTAGTAGTTAACCAACTAGTATATGCTTTTAATGATTTAGTATATTTTTTATTATGTATATAGTTAGGTAAATTTACTGGTAATTTTTGTTCTGGAACTGGTAATATTTGATTTTTTTTGTTTGTATACATAGGGATAGGAGCACCCCAATATCTTTGTCGAGAAATACACCAATCTTTTATTTTATAATGTGTACACTTTTTTGCTATTTTTTTATTAATTAGAATGTTTGAGAAAGTTTTTCGAGCTTTTTTTATGGTTAAATTGTTAAATGGATGGGAATTTATTAAAATTCTATTTTCTTTTTCATGATGGTTAATGTTTTTTGAAAATATTAACTTAACAGGAATATTATATAATTTTGCAAAAGAATAGTCTATTTTACTATTACCGGGTACAGCCATAATGGCACCAGTAGCATAATCATGTTTGACATAATTTGTTATCCATAAGGGTAGTTTTTCTTGAGTAATGGGATGTAATACTAGTAAATTTGTATTAATACCTATCAGATTGTCATTTTTTTTGTATTCATTATATATGTTAGAATTATTTTTTAATGATTTTTTAATTTTGGTCTTCTTTTTAAGAATACTAGAAATTATTGGATGATATATAGATATTGCAAAAAATGTTACACCCATTATAGTTTCTGGTTGTGTTGTATATATTTTTAAAAAATAATCTAAATGGTTTATCTTGCACTTTATCTGTATACCCTTGGATTTTCCAATCCAATTTTTTTGCATAGTAATAACTTCTTTCGGCCACTTTCGCAATAGTTTTAAATCTTTTAATAATTCATTAGCATATGCAGTAATTTTTATAAACCATTGTGATATTTTTTTAAATGTAATGGTAGCTCCGCATCTCCAGCATTTACCATTTTGAGACTGTTCATTAGCAAGAACTGTTTTATCAACAGGACACCAATTTACTATAGTTTTTTTTTTATAGACAAGATTTTTATGGAATAATTTTATAAAAAATGATTGTTCCCATCGATAGTATTCTGGTTTGCAAGTAGTTAATTCTCTATTCCAATCATAACTGAATCCTAAGGATTGTAATTGTTGTTTCATAATAGATATGTTTTGACGAGTCCACTTACGCGGTGAAATTTTATGTTTTATAGCTGTTTCTTCTGCCGGAAGACCAAAAGCATCCCATCCAATTGGTTGTAATACATTTTTTCCAAGCATTCTCTGATAACGCGCTATTACATCACTAATTGTATAATTACGAACATGGCCCATGTGTAATTTTCCGGATGGATAAGGCATCATAGGTAAACAATAGAATTTTTGTTTTCTTTCGTCTTCTGTTACAGAGAATGTTTTATTTTTTATCCAATGTTTTTGTACTATTAATTCTATTTCTTTCGGAGTATATTGATTTTCTTCCATAAATTGCCTGTAGATAAAAGTTTATATTAATTTATTGAAATAATTTTTATTATAAAATTTTTAAAAATATTCATATCTCCTATGTTTACATAAATAATTATTTAAAAAATTGTTATTAAATTAAACAATTTAGTTTTATGAAATTTATTTGTATATTGTAATTAAAAATTACAGATATTATATATTATCTTATAATTTAAATAAATTTTATTCATAACATAATTTATTTTATAAATTCAGTGAGATCTTTTTTGTGGATAAAATTATTTTTTATTTTAATTTTATTATTTATGTTAAATTTTTAGTATTAGTTATATGGATTAAGAAAACCTAATTTTCTCATGATTATATTTTCTTTTATTTGCATTTTTTTTGCAGACTGAGCGGTGTTATGTGTATAATGCAATAAATGTAATGTAGAATGAATTATCATATGTGCCCAATGTTCTAATATGTTTTTTTGTAATAATAACGCTTCTTTGTTAATATAATGAGCACAGAGTATTATATCTCCTATATAATATGGAAACTTATGTTTTATATATATATTATTAGTAGCTGGAAATGATAATACATTTGTAGATGTATTTTTATTTCGATATTTTTTATTAAGTAATTGGATTTCTATAAGATCTACTAATCTAATAGTAATTTCTACTTTTTTTTTTTTAAAAATTTTTTTTAAACATGATAAAAAAAATTTTTTTTTAGGAAAAAAAAATTTTTTTACATGCAATTTGTATATATATATGCATAGTATTCTACCAATATAATTATTGTAAATATTAAAAATGTGTATTTTTTTAAACAATTATTCCTTTTAAATATGTATTATAATTAATATCTATGACTTTTAATTGTACAAATTGTCCAATTAGTTTTGGTTTTCCAATAAAATGAATAATTCTATTGTTTTCTGTTCTTCCGTACAATTCTTTCGGATTATTTTTAACAAAACCTTCTACTAGTACTAATTGGATGGTACCTAACATTCTTCTTCTCCATTGAAAAGATTGTTGAATTATTTTTTTTTGTAATAAATATAATCGATTTTTTTTTTCTTCAATGGTAGTATTATCAGTTAATTTTGCAGCTCTGGTACCTGGTCGAGGAGAATAAATAAAACTATAACTTGTATCAAAATTGATTTTGGAAACGAAATGTAATGTTTTTTTAAAATCCCGATTTGTTTCTCCTGGAAAACCTACAATAAAATCAGAACTAATACTTATATTTGGTCGAATAAATTTTAATTTATTAATTAAATCCTCATACTCTTCTATAGTATATCCTCTTTTCATTAATCTTAATATTTTATTGGATCCACTTTGTACAGGCAAGTGTAAAAAATTTGTTAATTGAGGAATATATTTATAAGCTTGTATTATATCATTACTAAATTCTACCGGATGACTAGTGATATATCTAATTCTATTTATTTTTGGAATTTTTGAGATTTCATACAATAAATCTGAAAAATTGTATTTTTGTTTATTAATAGAATTATATGTTTTATATGCGTTTACATTTTGTCCTAATAAAATAACTTCTCGTACACCTAAGTCAGAAAGTTTTTTTATTTCAGATAATATATGTTCACGCGGTCTACTTATTTCTTTTCCTCTAGAATAAGGTACAATACAAAAAGAACAATATTTATTGCATCCTTCCATAATAGTAACGAATGAAGTGAATTTTTGATTAATGTGAGTATTAACTGAATTCTTAAATTTTTTTAAAGATGACGTTGTAACATCAATAACTAAATTTTTAGTATAATAAGATTGATCTATTAACTCAGGTAGTTTATGTAGTGTTTGCGGTCCGAAAATAACATCAATAAACCTAGCCCGTTTGTGAATTTTTTTCCCTTCTTGAGTAGCTACACATCCACCTACAGCTATACGTATATTAGGTTTTTTTTCTTTAAAATTTTTCCAACGACCTAATTGGTGAAACAATTTTTCTTGAGCTTTTTCTCTGATTGAACAGGTATTTAGAATTAAAATGTCTGATTTTTCTGGATTTTCAGTAACAACATAATTTTTGGTTTTTATTAGTATGTTTTCAATTATAGAGGAGTCATGTTCATTCATTTGACAACCCCATGTTTTAATATATATTTTTTTTTTTTTTATCTTTTTATTCATAATTCATTTTAAACACAAAATAAGTACTGATGATATTATTGTATAAATTTTTTTAGTTATAATGTATAATTATTTATTATGATCTATAAGATATCATATATTGTAACAGGATGATATATATCATTATATGATTTTTATAGAGATAACTCCAATGATAACATTTCTTGTATGGTTTGACGTCTTCTTATTAACCTAAAAACTTTTTTTTCATATAATATTTCTGGTATGAAAGGTCGACTATTATAGTTAGATGACATAGATGATCCATAAGCACCAGTATTGTGGATAATTATATAATCTCCAGGTTGTACTGCAGGAATATTTCGAGGTAGTATGATTCCTGTTTCTTGTACTGTAAAGATATCTCCAGATTCACATAGCGGTCCAGCTATTATACCTTGAATGCGCGGTATTTTTTGAATATCTGTGATATTTTTATGTAATACTGTTATTTCATGATAACTACCGTATAAAACAGGCCTCATTAAATCATTAAATCCTGCGTTAATCAGTACAAAAATATTTTTTTGATTTTGTTTTACGGAATATACTTGTGCTACTAATATTCCAGATTGACCTACTAAAAAGCGACCTGGTTCAATTTCTAGCTTAATAGGGCAATTTAAAGTAGAAGTAAGTTGTTTTTTTACATTGTTCCATTTTTGAAAATATTCATTTATATTGATTTCTTTATCTGTTGGTGTATACGGTATGCTTAATCCTCCTCCAGCAGATATGAATTGTATTTTTTTGTTTAATTTAATAGCATGATTTTTCATAGATTCACATACTTGATATAAGTTTTTTATGTTTACTCCTGATCCTATATGTATATGTAATCCAATCAGATTTAGATTATATTTTTCAATTATTGGTATAGCTTGCATAGAATTCCAGATTCCGTGTTTACTTTGTTCTCCCCCTGTATTTGTTTTAATGTGATGTCCTCCACCAAATTTAGGGTTAATTCTAATCCATACAGGATGTCCAGGAGATATTTTTCCTAACTGACGCAACATTTCAACAGATCCAGCATTAACGGGAATTTTTTTTTGAACTACTTCTTTTAGTACGTTTTTTTCCAAAATATCTGATGTAAATACAATATCATTGTTATGTGGTTTAAATCCTGCAATAAGAGCTCTTTTTATTTCTCCTAATGAAACAGCATCTATTTTTATGTTGTTATCTTTCATTATTTTTAATATATGTATATTAGAACAAGATTTTTGTGCAAAACGAATAATATCAAATTTTTTTAATTTTTTTATTTGTTTGACAATAATATCTGCATTATATATCCATAATGGTGTTTTGTATTTTTCTATTAAATAAATGAGATTTTTTCTTTTTAGAACTTTATTTGAAATACTTAATTTATCTTGCATTTTTTCTCCACAAATATTACTTAAATAAATACTAATGATTTTTTTATGTATTAATAGTATTTATGTTTAATATTATATTAAATATTTTTTGTTATTTTAATTGAAATAATTATTTTATATATTTGATTAATTTTATTAAAATTAATAATTTTAATTATTAATATACTTTTTCTTTTAAAATTGGAAATAGTATAACATCTTTGATATTTTTTTGATTAGTTAAAATCATGATTAATCTATCAATACCAATTCCTAAACCGGATGTAGGTGGTAATCCGTGTTCTAAAGCGGTAATATAATCTTGATCATAATAAAAATTTTTTAAAAATTCTACATTTTTTTTTTGTGATTTTTGTAATTTAAAACGTCTTTTTTGTTCTTCCGGATCATTTAGTTCAGAAAAACCATTAGCTATTTCATAACCTGCTATAAAAAATTCAAATCTATCTGTAATATTTTTATTTATACTATTAGTTTTCGCTAAAGGAGAAATTTCTACGGGATATTCAGTAATAAATGTTGGTGCTATTATTTTTTTTTCTGTTTTTTTTTCAAAAATTAAATAAATTATTTCTCCTAATGAAGTGCATGTATTTGTATTTAAGTGTAGTTTTTGTGCTATTTTTTTAGCTTTTTCTAGTTTTTTTAAATCAGATTTTTTAATATTTTTGTTAAATTTTAATATTGCTTGTATCATAGTCATTTTTTTTATTGGTTGTTTAAAATTTAATTGGTATTTACCATATGTAAAAATATATGAATTAAAAATTTTTTTTATTAAAAACATACATAGTTTTTCTACAAAAGACATCATATTAGTATATTGACTATACGATAAGTAAACTTCCATCATAGTAAATTCTGGACTATGCTGTGTTGATAATCCTTCATTTCTAAAATTTCTATTTATTTCAAAAATTTTATTAAAACCACCGATAATTAATCTTTTTAAATATAGTTCAGGAGAGACTCGTAAATACATTTTTTTATTTAAGGAATTATGGTAAGTAACAAATGGTTTTGCATTAGCTCCTCCAGGAATAGGATGCATCATTGGTGTTTCAACTTCTAAAAAATTTTCTTGTTTCATAAATGTACGAATATTTGAAATAATAGAGGATCTTTGTTCAAAAATTCTTGTAGTTTGAATATTAGATATAAGATCTAAGTATCTTTTTCTATATTTTAGTTCTTTTTTTTGTAGTCCTTGGAATTTATCTGGTAATGGTCTTAAAGATTTTGTTAATAAATATATTTTTTCACAATAAATAGATAGTTCTAATGTATGAGTTTTAAATAGCTTTCCTTTTACTCCAATTATATCTCCTAAATCTAATTCTAAAATATGATTTTTATAGTAATCTTGTGTAAATAAATTACTTTTTATATATATTTGAATTGTATGATGATTACCGTATATTACTAAGAATGCAGCTTTTCCTAAAATTCTTTTCTTTATAATTCTCCCAGCAATTTTAACTATATAACATAATTTATCTAAATCATCTTTTGTATTGTTTTGATATGTATTTAAAATATCTTTAATGTTATTTGTACAACTAAAAGTATTAGGAAAATCGAAACCTAGTTGACGTAATTGAAATAATTTTTTTTTTCTTGTATAAACTTCGTTTTTTGATGATTTCTTTTTTTTTTTTTCTTGAATTGTTTTTGACATATTTTATTTTTATAATCCTATTTTTAAACTAGTTTTAATAAATTGATGTAAATCACCATTTAAAATTTGATATACATCATTTCTTTCTATTTTAGTTCGGATATCTTTTATTCTAGAATCATCTAATATATATGAACGAATTTGGTTTCCCCATCGAATACTAGGTTTTTTTGTATTTGTTTTTTTTTTTTCTATTTTTTTTTTTTCTGTTTCTATTCGATATAATTTAGATGTTAATTGTTTTAAAGCGGCATGTTTATTTTTATGTTGAGATCTTTCATTTTGACACTGTGTTACAATACCTGTTGGTATATGCGTAATGCGTACAGCAGATTCTGTTTTATTGACGTGTTGTCCTCCTGCTCCTGAAGATCGGTAGACATCGATTCTTAGATTTTTCGGTTGAATATCTATATGAATATTATTTTTTAGTTCAGGATACACAAATACAGAACTAAACGAAGTATGTCTTTTGTTACTTGTATCAAAAGGACTTTTTCGTACTAATCTATGTATACCTGTTTCAGTTCTAAACCAACCAAATGCATATTCACCTTTAATTTTTAATGTAATAGATTTTATACCACCTGTTTCTCCTGCTGATTGGGATATAATTTTACTTTTGAATTTTTTATTAAATGAATATTTTAAATACATTTTTAATAACATTTTTGTCCAATCTTGTGATTCAATTCCTCCTGATCCTGATTGTATATCTATATAACAATTATTATGGTCATGTTTGTTGTCAAACATGGTGTATATTTCTAGTTTTTTTAGTTTTTTTTTAAGTTTTTTGTATTGTATATTAATTTCTTTTTCAATAGTTTTATCGGGTTCTTGTACAAATATTTTTATCCAATACTCTATATCTTGTAATATATTGGTGATTTGCATAATGTCATTTTTATTCTTAGATAAAATATTTTTTTTTTTGTATAAATGTGATGTTAATTTAGAATTTTTATAAATTTTTAAATTTTTTAGTTTAATGTCAATAGATTGAATTTTTTTTTTGTTGTTAACATAGTCAAAGATTCCTCTTTAATAATATTATTTTTTTTTTAGATAGTTGTATTTTTTTAATTAAAGTAGATAAATTTAATGTTTTTTTCATTTTTATTTTTTTAAAAGTTTTAGTTATATATTTGATTTTTTAAAACATGTATAGTTTTTATTTTTTTTAATTTAGTATATTAATTAATATATAATATTTTATATGACTGTTATTATATAATAATTTTTATATAAATTTTAATTATTGTATCATATCATATGACTATACTATAAAAAACATCTAAAAGGTTTTCTTAGAGAGTAATTTATGCAAAATAATTCAAATATTTATCTGAGTAATAATTTACCTAATATGTACATGCGGTTAAATGGTTGGTCTATAGTTCGTGTTTCAGGATTAGATAAAAAAAAATATTTAAATAATCAATTTACAATAGATATGAATTTAATTGATAAGTATAATTATAAAATTGGAACTCATTGTAATATTAATGGAAAAGTATGGACTTCATTTTTTATATTTAAATATTATGATTTTTATTTATATATTGTACGGTCTTCAATTTGTAAGAAACATTTATGTGAATTAAAAAAATATTCCTTATTTTCTAAAGTAGATATTTTTAAAGATAATAGTTTTCGTTTATTTGGTTTGTGTGGTAGAAATTCAGATTTTATATTAAAAGATGTTTTATCTATCAGATTTAATAAACATACTTCAGTAATTGTACGAGATGGTTTAGTTGTTTTAAAAATTGATCAACCTGTTAATAGATATTTAATTTTAGTGCATGAAAACAAAATAGAAAATTTTTTAACATGTATGAAGTATAGAGTTTTATTGGGTATTAGTATGCAATGGTTAGCATTAGATATTGAAGCATGTTTTCCTATAATTGATAAAAAAATATCTGGTTATTTTATATTACAATCTTTAGATTTAAAAAAATGGAATGCTATTGATTTTAATAAAGGTTGTTATTATGGACAAGAAGTATTGTGTAAATATGAAAATAAAAAAATTAATAAATTTACAGTTTGTTCATTAATAGGTAATAATTCTTCTTGCCATCCTAATGTCTTTGAATCCGTTGAATACCTAGATAATAATTCTGGTTACAAATATCATGTTGGTGTAGTTTTATCTTGGGTATATATATATCCTAAAAAAATATTATTACAAATTCGCATAAAAAAAATTTTTTTAAAAAAAAAAAATATTTTCTTTATACAATCAAATCCATCTGTTAATTTTTTTATATTTACTAAATAATTAATTTCTATAATAATTTTTTAAAATAGAAATTAATTAAACATAAAAAATTAAAAAAGTAATATTTGAATAATTTATATAAAAAATTATAATAATAAATTTTAAAAAAATATTGAAATTAAATTTATATTATATATATTTTATATAATATTTATTATTATTTAAATTATCTTTTTAGTAAAATTTTTTAGATTTTTATTTTTTAAGAAATTGTTTATTTATTTTCTATGATAGTTTTTTTACAAAAAGAATCTTTTTAAGACATAAAGATTCTTTTCAGTAATTGTCAATAATATAAATTATATATAATTTATATTATTATTAATAATTAATAATCACGAGTATTATTTTTTTTACTTTTTTTTCTATCATTTTCTTTGAGTAGTAATTTTCTTAATCGTATTGAACGAGGAGTTACTTCTATTAGTTCATCATCATTTACAAAATTTAAAGCATATTCTAATGTAATGTTTATTGGTTTAGTTAAAGTAATAGCTTCATCAGTTCCAGAAGCACGCATATTTGTTAATTTTTTTCCCGTTAAGCAATTTACAGTTAAATCGTTAGATCGGTTATGTATTCCTACAATTTGTCCTTCATATACTTCTTCTCCGTGATGAATAAACATTTTACCTCTATTTTGAAGATTATGAATAGAAAAAGATACAGCAGTTCCGGTTTCTTTAGAAATAAGAACTCCGTTTTTTCTTTGTCCAAATTGTTTTTGTTGTAATGGTCCATAATGATTAATAGATGAAAAAAAAGTACCGCTGCCTGAAGTAAGATTCATAAATTCAGATCTGAATCCAATTAAAGATCTACTAGATAAAATGCATTCAATTTGAATTCTGCCATACTCACTAGTTATTATATTCTGTATTTCACCTCTTAATTCACCTAATTTTTGTATTAACGGTCCTTGATGTTTTTTTTCAATGTCTAGTAATGTTATTTCAAACGGTTCAGTTAATACATTATTTTTATTTTTAAAAATTACTGTGGGTCTGGATACTTCTATTTCAAAATTTTCTCTACGTAGTTGCTCCAATAAAATAGATAAATGTAATTCTCCTCTACCAGAAACAGAAAAAATGTTTGAATTTTTAGTTTCTTCTACAGTTAAAGAAATATTACGAATAGTTTCTTTTTTTAATCGTTCTAAAATTTGACGAGATGTTATATATTTTCCTTCTCTACCACAAAAAGGTGATTGATTGACACAAAATAACATTTTTACAGTAGGTTCATCAATTTGCAAGTTTGGTAAAGGATATAAAAATTCTGGATCACAAATAGTATCTGATATTTCAATGTTATTAAGTCCTGTAATCGCAATAATATCACCAGCATAGGCTGTATCTATATTTTTTTGTTTTAATCCATAGAATTTTAATATATTTTGAATTTTTCCTGTGTAAATTTTTTTTTTATTTCGTAATACTGAAACCATTTGGTTACTTTTTAACTTTCCTTGTCGTATTTTTCCGATTCCAATCATGCCAAAATAATTATTGAAATCTAATTGTGACAGTTGCATTTGAAAAAAATTTTTTTTTGATATGTTAGGTATCGGAGTGTATTCTATAATAGAATTTAATAAAGGGACCATATTATTTTGTATATTATCAGGATCATATCCCGATTGACCTAATAATGCCGAAGTATATATTATAGGAAAATCTAACTGTTCATCACTAGCAGATAAATTGACAAATAAATCAAATATTTGATTGATTACCCAATCTGGTCGAATAGTAGGTCTATCCATTTTATTAATAACTACTATTGGTTTTATTTTATATAGAAATGATTTTTTGGTTACATAACGTGTTTGAGGCATAGGTCCTTCAAAAGCATCTACAACTAGTAGAACAGAATCTACCATAGATAAAATTCTTTCTACCTCTCCTCCAAAATCGGCATGTCCTGGAGTATCGATAATGTTTATATGATAATTTTTCCACGTTATCGACGTATGTTTAGATAATATTGTTATACCTCTTTCTTTTTCTAATTCGTTAGAATCCATTATTCTATCAATTTTTTCTTCATGTTGTTGAAATGTACCGGATTGTTGCAATAATTGATCTAGTAGTGTTGTTTTTCCATGATCAACGTGAGCAATAATAGCAATATTTCTAATCATTTTATTCATATAGATACCAATTTTTTATTAATTATTAAATGAACACGTAAGTTAAAATTCGGTATGAAAGAAAAAATATTGTTTTTTATTATCAATATAATTTTTAAAATTATAATTTTTATGATTTTTTTTATTTAAAATAATAATATAATATTATTTATAGATATTTAATACAAAATATTTTTTTAATAAAACGACAGTATTTACATATCGTATTGAATAGATATGATGGTATCTTCTTAATTTTAGTATTTATAGTGTATAATTATATTTTTATTTTACAATATTTTTCTAATATATGAATTATTATTTTTAAACTAATTATTTATGTCTTAGTTATGATATATTAATAAGGATAATATTTGTTGTGAATAATATGAAATTTGATAAAACATCTTTTTTAAAAAGTATTATTAATACTTGTGAATTAGAAGATTTTTCTGGAATAGAAGTTGCAGTTTTAGGTTATTCTAATTCTGGAAAATCTAGTTTATTAAATGTATTAACTAATAATAAAAAATTAGCTCGAGTAAGTAAATTACCGGGTAGAACTAGAACTATAAATATCTTTAATGTTACATCAGATTTTAGAATGATAGATTTTCCAGGATATGGATATTCTACAATAAATTTACTAACTAAAAAATTACTTGATAAAAGTCTATTTTTTTATTTACGTCATAGACTATGTTTGCACGGTGTTGTAATATTATCTGATATTCGTTATTCTTTAAAATTATTAGATTTAAAGATTTTAAAAATTTTGCAAAAAAGATTAGTTTCAATTTTATTTGTTTTAACTAAATCTGATAAAATTTCTAAACAAAAAAAAATAATCCAAATTTCACAAATTCGTAAAAAAATATCTATTTTAAATATGGATATTACTGTTTTGAGTTTTTCTAAATTTAGTAAATTAGATATTTCAGTTATTCGATATCATTTATCTTTATGGTATCATTTATTTTATAACAGATAATATACAAGATTTCATTTCTTTCCAATTTCTTCCTGTTTTAATGGATACGTATAATGGAACTATTAATTTAGTACTGTTTTCCATGTGATATTTAATTAAATGAGTAAATTTAGATATTTTTTCTTCTTTTATTTCGAATATTAATTCATCATGTATTTGCATAAGTATTTTTATATCATTAGGATATTTTTTTTGAAATATGTTTTGTAATTTAATCATAGAAGTTTTAATTATATCTGAAGCAGTATTTTGTATAATCACATTGATACAAAAACGTTTTGCGTTATTTTTTAATTTTTGATTTTTTGAATTAATATTAGGAATATATATTTTTCTTCCAAATAATGTTTTTACATACTCTTTTTTTTTAGCAAAATTATATGTATATTTTATATATTTTTTAATTGTTTTGTATGTTAAAAAATAGTTTTTTATATACTTTCTCGCTTCATAGATGGGAATATTGAGTTTTTGAGATAGACCAAAAGAACTAATTCCGTATAATATTGAAAAATTTACAATTTTAGCAATATTTCTATGATGAGATTTTATTTTATTATCGCTAATATTAAATATATGTTTAGCAGAATTATAATGTATATCTTGAGTATATGATAAATCTTTTATCATTTTTTTATCATTTGAATAATGTGCCATGATTCTTAATTCGATATGAGAATAATCTGCCGTTAATAATAACCATTTTTTTTTTGCAATAAATGCTATTCGAAGTTTTCTTCCTATTTTAGTTTTAATTGGAATGTTTTGTAAATTAGGATTGCTGGAAGATAATCGACCGGTTGATGTTGAGTCTTGGTGATATGTAGTGTGAATTCTTTTCGTGTTCACATTTACTGATTGCATTAATTTTTTTAAATAAGTATTTTTTAGTTTTTTTAATATTCTATATTGTAAAATAATTTTGGGTAATTTATGAATTTTAGATAGTTCCATAAGAACTGTTTCGTCAGTAGAAATATTACCAGTTTTTGTTTTTTTAAAGTATGGAAAATTATATTTTTTAAATAAAATTTTTTGTAATTGTTTAGGAGAGTTAATATTGAATTTTTCTTGAGTTATAAAATATATTTTTTTTTCAAGTTTCAATAATGTATTATTGATTTTTTTTTTTTGTTTTTCTAATATTCTTTTCTTTATTAATACACCAGTATGTTCCATAGTAGATAGTACTTGTATTAAAGGTATGTCAATAGATCTAAATGATTTTTTAGGGTTAATAGTTAAATATTTTATATTTTGAAAATATTTTTGTATTGGTTCTAAAGATTTTTGAATAACATTAAAAATTATTGTTTTTGAGTTAAAAATACTATTCTTAGTTATTTTTTTTTGTAAGGTTTTTTTTTTACATTTTTTTTTATTATTACTTAATTGATAATAATATAATGCAATTGATGTATCAAAATATATTCCTGTTAATGTAATATCAAATTTTTTTAAAATATGAAAAATTTTTTTTAAATTTGTTCCGATTTTATGGTATTTTTCGTTTTCTAGAATAGATTTTATTTTTTTTAAAATTATATTTGGAGTTATTGTGCATGTGTTAATTTTTTTTTGATCATGAATATACCACCATGTTGTATAATTAGTAACGGATATGGAGATATAAAAAAAATTTTTTTTTTCTTTATTTATATAAGAGTCTATTGCAATAGAAAATATTTTTTTATGAATAATGGTATTTATCATTTTTGATATAATATCAGTATTTACTATTTCAATTTGTATATTTTTGTTTTTTTTTTTGTGATACTTATTAAGAATAGGAAATTGATTTTTATATATTTGTTTAATGTATTTACTAAATTGATAATATTTAAAATATTTTAATAATAAAGGTATATCTATGTTATTTTTTTTTAAATATGATGATATATTTTTTATATAAATATTTTGGTTTATTTTAGTAAGACAGTATGATAGAAAGGCTATTTTTTTGTTTTTTTGCAAACTATTTATAATATTTTTTATATTTCTTATGGGTAGATGAGCAATATGGTTTATATTTTTATATATATCTGATATGGAGGAGAAATTTTTTAAAAGTACAGCAGCTGTTTTTTTTCCTATGCCAGGAACACCAGGAATGTTATCAGAAGAATCACCTGTTAATCCTAAAAAATCTGCCATACATGTTGCATGTACCCCATATTTTTTGTATACATGTGTTTCATTTAATACTTCTTTGATAAAATTTCCCGGGATAATAGATACATTTTTATTTACTAATTGTGTTAAATCTTTGTCTGCACTGTATATAAATATATAATATTTTTTGCTTGTAAATTTTTTAGACAAACTACCAATAATATCATCAGCTTCAATATTTTTTATATTGATTATTGGTATTCCTAGTAATTGAATGATTTTTTTTAGAGGTTTTATTTGTTTTTTTAAGTTACCGGGCATTGGTTTTCTGTGTTTTTTATATTTATTATATAATTGATGTCGAAATGTTGATTTAGGAGTATCAAAAATAATTATGATGTTTTTAGGATTAAATATTTCTATTAACTTATTAAATATTTTAATACATCCATATAATATTCCAGTTGAATCTCCATTTTTATTTTTTAATTTTAAATAAGAAAAATATGTTTGATATAAACAATAGTTTCCATCAATTAATATAATTGTTTTTTTTGTCATTTTTTTTCTACTGTATTTATAGTTATATAAATCATCAATGAAAAATATTGAAATGTATAATACTAAAAATTTTTTAAATATTATGATTATATTTTTATTTTCAGGATAATAAAATTTATAATGGTTTTTTTTATATAAATTTCTATTATGTTTTTGAAAAATATTAATTTTATAAAATTTATGCAATAATGTATCTTTTTTATCACCTTAATGAATAGTTTATCTATATATAACATATAAATTAACAATAATTTAGTTATATTATATTATATTATTGTGGTTCATAAATATTAAATTTATGTTTTTTAAAAAATCATATGTATTTTTATACATATTAATAGCTATTTTTAATAGGGGTTATACCCCTATTTCATAAACAATAATATTTATTGTATATTCTAAATTATATTTAATTTTGGGCGTATGGATTAAATATATTCAATTGCTCTTCTGGTAGTTGATTGTTAAGTTTCATAAACTCTTCTATTCTAATTAATCTATTATATTTTGCTGTTCTGTCCGATCTGCACATTGAACCCGTTTTTATTTGTCCTGAAGATGTACCGACAGATAAATCAGCAATACTAGTATCCTCTGTTTCTCCGGATCGGTGAGATATAATAACAGAGTACTTATTTTTTTTAGCTAAACGAATAGTTTCTAAAGTTTCTGTTAATGTTCCTATTTGATTTAATTTGACCAAAATTGCGTTTGCGGCTTTATTTTTTATTCCATAACTTAAAATTTTTTTATTTGTTACAAACAAATCATCTCCTACTAACTGTATAGTTTTTCCTAAAATCTGTGTTTGATGTATAAATCCTTTCCAATCATTCTCATGTAAGCCATCTTCTATTGATAAAATGGGATATTTTTTAGTTAATTTCTGAAGGTAATAGGTAAATTCTTGTGAATTAAATGTTTTTTTTTCATTTTCTAACTTGTATTTTTTTGTTTTTTTATCAAACAATTCTGATGCAGCGCAGTCTATAGCAAAAACTACATCCTCTCCTAATTTGTAATTTGCTTTTTCTACAGCTAAACTCATGATAGATAAAGCTTCTTCATTAGACTGTAAATTAGGAGCATAACCCCCTTCATCTCCAACACAAGTTGTATATCCTTTATTTTTTAATATTATACCTAAAGTATGAAATACTTCTGATCCTATACGAATAGCTTGCTTAATGTTAACAGCTCCTATTGGTTGTATCATAAATTCTTGAAGATCAATATTGTTGTTGGCATGCATACCTCCGTTAATTATATTAATCATAGGAAGGGGTAAAGAAAATTTATTGTTTGATCCATTAAGTTCAGCAATATAGGAATAAAACGGAACTCTATTTTCTGCGGCAACAGATTTTGCAAGAGCTAATGATACTGATAAAATTGCATTTGCACCAAATTTTGATTTGTTAGGTGTGCCATCTAAATTTATTAGGTGATTGTCTATTTCTTTTTGCTCGTCAGCTTTTTTACCTAACAAACTCCTTCTTATTTCCGTATTTACGTACTTTACTGCTTTTTTTACTCCTTTGCCAAAAAAACGTTTAAAATCTCCGTCTCTTAATTCCAATGCTTCCTTAGACCCTGTAGATGCTCCAGATGGAGCAGAGGCCAATCCAATGTGTCCACTATTTAAGTGAATTTCAGTTTCAATAGTTGGATATCCACGTGAATCTAATATTTCGCGAGCAAATATTTTTTTTATTTTTGACATGTTATTATTCCGTATGTGTAATTTTTTATAAAGATACAATATTAATGATTATTCAATTAATACTTTTATATATAAATTAAACTATTAGATAATTATTATAACTTGATTATAAAGTTTTTAGTTTTGTATAAAAAAATAATAGTTATGTATATTATTTTACAAAAATAGTATTTTTATTTATATCAATATTAGTAATAAGGTAATTGTTGACACTGATATATATTATTATTGTATATTTTATAAAAAAATGATTTTTATTAACAAAATTAATATTTAGTATTATAAATTTTATAAAATTAAATGAATATTTAATAACATTAAACAAATACAACTTAATGTATTAGATTTTTATATTTATTTTTTAACGATACAATTCTATGAAATACCAACATATTATGTTTGTTTTTTTTTTTTAATTTTAAAAAATATCCTATTCTTTCAAATTGGTAAGTACGTTGAATGTCTTCACTATCCACTATAGATTCAGTATATCCTGTTCTAATTATACATGAATTAGGATTATATAATTGAACAATATTTTTTTCTTTTTCTGGATTTTTAGATGTAAATAAAACATCGAATAATTTAAATTGAGTTTTAGTAGAATTTTTCTTAGATATCCAGTGAATTATATTACACGGTTTTTTTAATAAAATATTTTTTTTTTTTGTGTTTAAGTAACAAGTACATAAAATACATAAAACGTCATCGTTTTTATTTTTTATAATTTGATTTGCTCGTATAGTATATGCATATTTTAATCGAACTTTTTTTCCTAATACTAATCCTTTGTAGCCTGCAATAGATCTTTTACAAAAATCCTTTTTTTCAATATATATTTCTCTAGAAAATAAAATTTTTCTGTAACCCATTTCTTTTCTATGAGGATGATTCGGAACATCTAAGTATTCTGTATAATCATGATCAAAATTTGTTATAATTAATTTAATAGGATTAACAACAGCCATCCTTCTGGGAGAAGAATAATCAAGATCTTTTCGTATACAAGATTCTAATAGAGATAACTCTATTAGACTTTGTTGTCTGGTAACTCCTACTTTCCGACAAAATGTTTTAATAGAATTACTAGTATATCCTCTTTTTCGTAAACCTGATAGTGTACTTAGTCTTGGATCTTTCCATCCACTTACCAGTTTATGATCTATTAATTTTTGTATTTTTCTTTTAGATAAAATTGTATATTCTAAGTTTAATTTAGAAAATTCGTATTGTTTTGGGGGTATTTTGTTAAAATTTAATTTCTCCAGTATCCATGTGTATAATTGGCGATTATCTAAAAATTCTAATGTACACAAAGAGTGTGTAATTCTTTCTAAAGCATCTGCAATACAGTGTGCAAAATCATACATAGGATAAATACACCATTGGTTTTTTGTTTGATGATGTTTAGAAAAAATGATTCTATATAAAACAGGATCGCGTAGTATAATATATGATGATTTCATATCTATTTTTGCTCGTAAGCACATAGATCCTTCTGGAAACGTTCCGTTTTTCATTTTTTTAAATAATATTAAGTTTTGTTCAACAGTTCGGTTACGAAAAGGACTATTTTTTCCAGGTTTTTTTAACGTTCCTCTATATTTTTTTATATCATTTGTATTTAATTCGTCTACATATGCTGCTTTTTTTTTTATTAACTGAATTGCATATTGGTATAGTTGATCAAAATAATTTGAAGTATATGTTGGCTTTTTATACCAATTAAAACCCAACCATTTTATATCTTTTTTAATTGCTTGAATGTATTTTGCATTTTCATTTCTAGGATTTGTATCATCAAATCTAAGATTACAGGTGCCATTATATTTATTAGCGATATTGTTATTTAAACATATAGATTTTGCATGTCCTATATGTAAGTGCCCATTAGGTTCTGGTGGAAACCGTGTTTTTATTTTTCTGTTAGGATTTTTCAATATTGAATATTTTACAATTTTACTAATAAAATTATTGTTATCTGTAGGTTTCATTATTAAACTATTCCTAATGTATTTTATGTATAATGACTTTTATTGTATTTTTTTGATTATTTTCAGATATTGTTATTTTATAAAAAATTATTTTTTTTATAAAATAATTTTTTATAAATTTTTATTGTAAAAAATGTTTTATTTGTGTAAAATTAATATTTAAATATTAGTTTTATTAATGATCTGGCTATGTAGCTCAGTTGGTTAGAGCGCAGCACTCATAACGCTGAGGTCACGAGTTCGATTCTCGTTATAGCCATATAAAAACTATATATATATTAAGCGGAAGTGGCGAAAATGGTAGACGCACCAGATTTAGGTTCTGGCGCTGAAAAGTTTGCGAGTTCAAATCTCGCCTTCCGCATAATTATAATAGTATTAAAAAATTGTATTAATGTAAATTTTGGGGTATAGCCAAGAGGTTACGGCACCGGTTTTTGATACCGGCATCCCTGGTTCGAATCCAGGTACCCCAGATAAAATATTATGTATACAATAATTTATATGAAAATGCTTGTTTAAATAATTATTTTTATATCAAAATAGATATATTGTATTTTTATTGTAATAATTAACTAAATGATTAAATTTTAATATTATTATAATTATAATTGATTTATCTAAAAAAAACATTATAACATTTTATTTTTAATAAATAATTTTTAATGTATTATGGAGAACATATGTTTGATACGTTAAAAAAATCTGTAGCTATATCTGCGATAAATTATGTACCTAAAAATTCTATAATTGGAATTGGATCTGGATCTACAATAAATTTTTTTATTAAAGAGCTATCAACTATTTCTAGTTGTATTAGAGGAGTTGTGCCGAGTTCTTCTATTTCAGAAGATTTATTAAAACAATTTAATATACCGATTATTAATTTAAACACACTTACATCACTTGATATTTATATTGATAGTGCAGATCAAATAAATCATTCTTTGGAAATGATAAAAGGTGGTGGAGGGGCTTTAACTAGAGAAAAAATTATAGCTTCTGTTTCAAAAAAATTTTTATGTATAGTAGATAAATCAAAATATGTCAAAAAATTTGATAATTTTCCTGTTCCTGTAGAAGTGCTTCCTATTGCATTAAATAGTGTGTCTAGAGAAGTAGTAAAGTTAGGTGGAATACCTGAATACAGAAAAAATTTTATTACGGACAATGGTAATTGTATTATTGATATGTATAATTTATGTATAAACAACGCTATTTTTTTAGAAAAATATATAAATAATATACCTGGAGTTGTATCTGTAGGATTATTTTGTATAAGAAAAGCAGATTTAGTATTAGTTAGTTATATTAATAAAATAGATAAAATATCTTTATAAGATATATATATCCATGAATGGTTTAAAAATAGATTATTAAATAATATTATATATTTTTTTTAAAACTGATTATTCATAGAGAATTATTTATGTCATTAAAATCTATTGATATAGAAGTTTTTGGTCGGTTTATACGTGTTAATTGTCCCGATAAAAATTCTTCAGATTTATACTATTTAGCAAATATTTTGAATAGACGATTAGAAGATTTAAAAGAAAAAACAGGTGTTTCTAATATAGAGCAATTAATTTTTATTACTGCTTTAAATATTTGTTACGAATTAGAGATCGAAAAGCATAAATCCGTTCATTGTATTAAACATATAAAATCACGAATGTTAGTTTTGAATGAAATGATTGATTCTGCTTTAAATTCTACATAGATTTTTTAAATTAAATTATTGTATATATTTATTATTAATAGTATGTATTTATTTTATATGTATATATTTTATATATCTCCTAAGTGTATTTGTAATGCAGTTATTGCTACAATACTCGCTGTTTCAGCCCGTAACACCCTAGGTCCTAAGGATATTTTTAAAAAATTTTTTTCTTGTGCATATTTTTTTTCATATTCATGAAATCCTTTTTCTGAACCTATTAATATAAAAATATTTTTATATTTATTAGGAATATTATAAATTTTTTTTTTAGCTGTGGGATCAAAAATAATTCTAGTAGATTGTGGAATTATGCTATCACACCATTGATATATTGTAGATGGTGTGTTTAATTCTGGTACAATATTTCTAAGAGATTGAGCGCATGCAGAAATAATTATCTTTTTCCAATGACATATTTTTTTAGATATTGATTTCTCAGAATTTTTTTTTTTAGATATTATAGGAGTAATGGTGTTAATACCTAGCTCTACTGATTTTTCAATTATTATATTCATTTTTTTAGATATGCATTGTCCTAAATGAATTTTTACAGGAGATTCCTTATCATCTAGTTGTGTACTTATAATTTTTATTAAAATATTTTTTTTTTTTATGTCTAATATTTTAGATATAAATATATAATTAGTATTATTAAATAAATGTATTATATCACCAATATGTAATCTAATTACATTTATACAAAAATGTACCATGTTTTTTTTTAATTTAATAATTGTGTTAATTTTTATTGATTTGTTAAAATAAATTCTAGGAATATACAAAATATAATATCCTATTTTATACAAAATAAAGCATAATTTAAGGTATTAATTAATTACTATATTTATATATAAATATATTATTTATGCATCCGGAAGGATTTGAACCTTCAACCTCTCGGTTCGTAGCCGAGTGCTCTATCCAACTAAGCTACGGATGCATATGTGGTTTTATTATGGTGAGAGAGGGATTTGAACCCTCGATGCAGATTAATACATACTCCTTTAGCAGGGGAGCGCCTTAAACCACTCGGCCATCTCACCAATATATTTATATATATAAAAAATATATATGACTATATTACTTTTTTTATAAAATAAGTCAAATGAAATTTTATTATCAAATTTAATATTTATTTTTTTTAGTTTTTTAATAGAATGATATTTATTGTATAAAGTAATATTTTTATTAAAAAAACATCAAACTTTTTCTTCTTAAAAGTAAAAATATTTTTACTGTATTTTGAATGTTCACAAAATACAGTAAGTGTTTATTTTTTGTTTGCCTCGCACAAATTTTTTTCTAATTGAATTTTTTTATATATTTCTTCTCTATGTACAGATATTTTTTTAGGAGCATTAATTCCTACCCGAATTTGATTCCCTTTAATTCCTAAAATTGTTACAGTTATTTCATTGCCGATCATTAACGTTTCGCCAATTCGACGAGTTAAAATAAGCATTTCTTTCGTCCCTTTTGAGAAACAAAATATATATTTTGTTTTTTTTAAACGTATTAAAAATAAATAAAATAATATATACATTATTCATAAACTTGTTTGTTTATAATGTAATTATTATTTGCATATATTATTTTCGTGTATATATTTTATGATTTTTTTTTTCATTTTTTTTATTTTTTTAGATATAATGTTTGTGTTTTTTAATTTTCCTTTAACAATATTTTTATTTCCCCCACCTTTTCCAGATAATATAGAAAATATTATGTTCATAACATCTATTGCATTTATATATTGAATAATATTATTTGCAACACTAATTAAAAATCTTATTATTGAGGTATTTTTATTGATTAATATAATAATAACAGATTCTTTTTTTTGTTTGATAGTGTCGGATATATTTTTAAGCATTGTATATTTTAAATGGGATATATGTGAAATTATTATTAATATATCATTAATAGTGTGTGCTTTTGATATTAAATTTTTAGATATTTGTGAAATATTTTGATTTGTTAATTCTTTTTTTTCTTTTTTTATATCACGAATTTTATTTACTAATTTTTTTATTGATTTATATATATCATTTGAATTATTTTTTAGTAACTGTTGTATTTTTTTTTCTTTATTTGTTTTTTTTTGAATATAATGTATTACGGGTATACCTGTTATTGCAGTAATACGTTTTATTGAATTTCCGATATTTTTATATTTAATAATTTTAAAACATCCAATTTTTCCAGTAGATTCATGATGAGTTCCATTGCATAATTCAATAGAAAAATTATTAATACAGATCATACGAACAGTATTTTTATATTTTTTAGATGATAAATATATAGCATTATATTTTTGTGCTCGAGAAAATGATGTAATAATAGCATGTATTTTGATATTTTTTTGAATTTTTTTATTTATTACAATTTCTAATTTTTGAATGTCTTTTTCTGTAAGATTATCGTTATATATAAAATCGAACCGGAAGTATTCATTATCAATATAGGATCCTTTTTGCACTATATTTAATCCAAATTTTTTAATTAATGCAGCATGTAATAAGTGTGAAGCAGAGTGATTAGATTGTATTCTTTTTCTTTTTCTAGTGTCTATTTTTGCAACTATATCTTCTCCTACGTGTAGAATACCTTGTTCAAGATATCCTTGATGTACAATAAAATTTCCGTTTTTTTGTGTATTATTAACTATAAACGTTCCTTTTTCATTAATTATTTTGCCTGAATCTCCTATTTGTCCACTAGATTCACCATAAAAAGGTGTTATATTTAATACTACTATTCCTGTGCATTTTTTAGATAAATGTGAAACAGATTTGTTTTTATAAATAATTTGAGTGATTTTAGATTTTTTTATATATTCATGATATCCGTCAAAAATAGATTTTTTGGTAACATACATGAAATATGAACTATGTTTTTTTGTTTGTATATTTTGTTTTTTTTGTTTTTGTTTATTTAATTTTATAACTTGATTTAATTTTTGAAAATTAATGGATATTTTTTTTTTTTTGCAAATATCCTTTGTAATTTCTATAGGTAGTCCAAATGTTTCATATAAATAAAATATTTTTTTTTCACATAATTTTTTGGTTTGATTAATAATAATTTCTTTTTTTAATTTGTACATACCTATTTTCAATACTTGATAAAATTGTTTTTCTTCAGATAATAATATGTTTTTTATAACATTAATTTTAGAAGAAATATTAAAATCTACATTTATTTGTGTCATGTTTTTGATTATAAATTCGGATAATTTATAAAAAAAAGGTTTATGTAAACCTATAAAATATCCATGACTTAATGCTCTTCTAATAATTCTTCTTAATACATAACTTCTTCCTTCGTTTCCAGGTATTATATTTTCAGAAATCAGACAGGTTGCTGTTCTGATATGATCTGCAATAATTCGTAATGAAATGTAGTTATTTGATTTAATTTTTATAGTTTTTTTGATAGATTGTATTAGTTTAATAAAATTGTCTGTTTCATAACTTGATGAAACTTTCTGCAAAACTGCTGATATACGTTCTAAACCCATACCTGTATCTATTGAAGGAATAGGTAATTTTATTAGTTTATTAGATCTAATTTGATTAAATTGCATAAAAACTAAGTTCCAAATTTCTACACAATATTTTTTTAGTTCGTTGTAATTTTTAATTATTTTTTTTTCTTTGTTATTTTTTCTTATATTGTAAAAAATTTCAGTACATGGACCGCATGGACCTGAATTACCCATTTTCCAAAAATTATTAGAATGATATTCAATGTTGTTTTTGTCATATATTGTAATTAAATGATTAGGTTGAATTTTTATTTTATTTAACCAAATATTTTTTGTTTCAATATCTTTATAGTAATATGTAATCCATATTTTTTTTTTTGATATGTTTAACCAGTTTTTATGAGTTAAAAATTCCCATGCATATATAATAGATGTTTCTTTAAAATACTCTCCAAAACTAAAATTTCCGAGCATTTCAAATAATGTATGGTGGTATGGTTCATACCCTACTTTATTGAAATCATTATGCTTTCCTCCTGTTCGAATACAGTATTGAACACTAGTATATGATGATGTATAGTTTTTTTTATATCCTAAGTATATTTCTTTAAATTGATTCATTCCAGCATTTGTAAATAATAAAGTTTTATCGTTTTTAGGTATTAAAGAACTGCTTTTAATAATAGTATGGTTTTTTTCTTTAAAAAATTGTAAAAACAAAGATCGAATTTTATCAGTTTTCATATAATTTCTACCTAAAAATGTTTATTAAAATAAAGAATACAGTTATTTTATACAGACAAAAATACTTGGTTTTGTAATATATTAAAATAATATTTTATATGTGAAAGTAATTTTTTTAATTGTCTTTTGAATATAAAAATATCTAAATTTAATATTTTTTATGTTAAAATATAATAGTTGTTTTTTATTTTTAAAAATACAAAATTTAATGAGTATAATATGTCTAATACAATAAAATTAAAATTTATATCTACTGTATCAAAATTAAATTCTTATAGATTGGATAAAATTTTAGTTCAAAAATTTTTTCCAGTATCTCGTTCGTGTATAAAAAAATGGATTTTATCAGGATGTATATCTGTAAATGATGTTGTTGTTACCGTTCCAAAAAAAAAATTTTTTTTAACGATGTAATTATTGTGTGTGTCAATAATGAATTTAAACTTATTAAAATACAAAAAGAAAATATACCATTAGATATTATTTTTGAAGATTCTGAGATATTAATAATTAATAAACCATCTAATTTTGTTGTTCATTTAGGCTATGGAAATATGTCTGGAACATTATTAAATGCTTTAATCTTTCATTATGAGAGTAATTCTGATTTACCTAGAGCAGGTATAGTTCATAGGTTAGATAAAAATACATCAGGTTTGTTAGTTGTAGCTAAAACAATTTTTACATATAATTATTTGGTTGGTTTGTTTAAAAATCGAAAAATAATTAAAGAATACGACGCTATTGTTATTGGAAGTATTAAACAAAACGGAAGTATCAATTATCCAATTAAAAGAAATATTCATCGTCGAACTATTATGACAATTGGTAGCGGAGGAAAAAAAGCAATTACTCATTATAAAGTTATTACTAGATTTAGAAATTATACATATGTTCGCGTACAAATAAAAACAGGGAGAATGCATCAAATTAGAGTACATTTTTCTTCTATTTCTCATCCTATATTTGGAGATAGTATATATTCTAGAGGTGTAAGGTATAATTTACTGGGATATTCTAAAAAAACACGTCGGTTTTTGTATAGATTTTCTAGACCATCTCTACATTCTAGAATGTTAAGTTTTGTGCATCCTATAACCAATAAATTAAAAAACTGGACAACCAGCCCTCCTGTAGACATGGTGCATCTTCTTACATTATTATATTACGAAGATATGGTATAATGAATATATATTTTTTCATACAATTATACAAACATACTTTATAGCGATATACTTGATGTATTACACAGATATGTTTATCACTAAATGAAACAATTGAATGTTAATATTCCTGATATTTGATCATATTAAGAATATTTTTTATAAAATTAATTAAGTAAATATATGTTAAATAATAAAAGAAATTCTAGTTGTTTTTTTGTGTCAGATATTATTAATAAAGAAGTATTTAATACTCCTTTAATTAATTATATTACAATTGCTTTAAAAAACTATTTTTCAGTAGTTATTACAAAAAATGATAATAATTTATATCAACGATTTTTATCGGAAATAGAAAAACCATTATTTGATAATATAATGCAATATACCCGAGGTAATCAAACACAAGCGGCTTTAATTTTAGGAATTAATCGTGGAACTTTAAGAAAAAAACTTAATTTGTATTATAACAATAAAAAATTTAACAGGTAAAAAAAATTTTATCTTACATGTTCATAGTTATTTTTCTATAAAACTTTGTTGTACTAACATATTTACAGATGTATTCAGTGCACATATGTATCCTTCAGTTCCAAATCCGGATATAATTCCACGTGATATATCTGATATCCAGGAATGTGAACGAAAGTTTTCTCTAGAAAAAATATTAGAAATATGAATTTCAAAAAATGGAATTTGTACTGCCAATAAAGCATCCCGAATAGATATGCTAGTATGAGCAAATGCACCAGGATTAATTAAAATAAATTGTATTTTTAGTAATTTGCTTTCATGTATTTTTTCTACTATTTTGTGCTCTGCATTAGATTGAAAATCATATAATTCAACATTTAAAATTTTAGCTGTACTTTTTATTTTTTTTATAATTTCAGGTAATGTATCTGAACCATATATTTTTGGTTCTCGAGTTCCTAATAAATTTAAATTAGGTCCGTTTATTAATAATATTTTAAATTTTTGATTCATACTTAATCTCATTTTATATAAATTTAGTCAAAATAACAATAATATTTACAATATAATAACATTTAATAATAATTATTTATAATAATTATTATTATATTTTAAATAAAAATATAAATAATGTATTTATAAATATATTTAAAAGATTGTCATTAAAATATTTTCATAACATTTAAGTTGATATAAATATTAAGAGATTTCTGATAATGATAAATATTTTATTAAATAAATATAATCTTAAAAAACATGATATTTTTTTGTTGTTAGATAATATGTTAGAAAATAAAGTTGATTTTGGAGATATATATTTTCAATTAAAAGAACAAGAAGCGTGGGTTTTAGATAATAAAATTATTAAACAAGGATCTTATTTTTATGATAAAGGTGTTGGAATACGAGCAGTAAAAGATATTTCTACTAGTTTTTCTTATACTAACTCTATTACGTTAAAAAATTTAATTTATTTTACTAACATGGTTTGTAATATGATTGTCAATACTAAAAATAATATTATAAAAAAACAATTATATTCAAATTTTAAAAAAATATATACACAATGTAATCCTATTGATAACAATTATATTGAAAAAAAAATTTATATTTTAAATTATATTGATCGATTAGCTAGACAACAAGATAATAGAGTTACTGATGTTTATGCTGTATTAACATGTGAATATGAAGAAATTATAATTGGATCTACTGATAACAGGTCATTATCAAGTGATATTCGACCATTAATACACATTACTATCCAGGTAACAGTAGAGCAAAATAACAGTAGAGAACAAGGAACTAGTGGAGGAGGAGGTAGGTTTAAAATTAATGAATTTTTTAAAAAAAACACTAATAAAGGAACATTGATAGATACTTGGACTAAAGAAGCAGTTCGTATAGCGCTTATTTCTTTATTTGCAAAACCATCACCATCTGGTTTATTTCCAGTTATTTTAGGTCCTGGATGGCCCGGAATTTTATTTCATGAAGCAGTAGGACATGGATTAGAAGGAGATTTTATTCGAAAAAAAACCTCTATATTTTCTAAAAAAAAAGGACACAGAGTTGCTTCTACTTTATGTACTATTGTAGATGATGGAACGTTATATAGTAAACGAGGTTCTATTAATATAGATGATGAAGGGGTACCTGGTCAATATAATATTTTAATTGAAGATGGAATTTTAAAATCTTTTTTACAGGATAAATTAAATGCACATATTATGAATAAAAAAAGTACAGGTAATGGTCGAAGAGAATCATATGCACATTTACCTATGCCTCGTATGACGAATACATATTTATTGGCTGGTACAGATACTCCTGCTGATATTATAAACAGTGTTGATTATGGTATTTATGCTGTTAATTTTAGTGGAGGTCAGGTAGATATTACATCAGGAAATTTTGTTTTTTCTACTTCCGAGGCATATCTTATTAAAAATGGTAAAATTGTTTATCCTATAAAAGATGCTACATTAATTGGATTAGGAACAGAGGTAATGCAATCTATATCCATGGTAGGAGATAATTTATGTATGGACGATGGAATAGGGAATTGTATAAAAAATGGACAGAATATTCCAGTAAATGTTGGTCAACCAACTATTAAAATAGATCAGTTAACAATTGGCGGAACGTGTTAAATATATAATAAATATATATTGTGCAGTCAATTTTTGTATGATGACTGCATGATTTATATGAAAGTAAATTATTGTTATGTATGTAATTTATAATATATACGTATGTAGCATTATTTTTAATTTAAACGTTCTTTAATTCGTGCAGATTTTCCTTTTCGATATCGTAAATAATATAATTTTGATCTTTTTACTAATCCTTTTTTTACAACTTTTATTTCATGTATATTTGGTGAATGTATTAAAAATTTTCTTTCTACACCTTCACCGTTAGATATTTTTCGAACTGTAAATGAAGAATTAAGATTCCTATTTCTTTTTGCAATCACAATACCTTCAAATGACTGAAGGCGTTTTTTATTACCTTCTACTATCCATGTTTTAATAACAATAGAATCACCTGAATTAAAAGACGGAATGTTTTTTTTTTTATATTTATTTTCTAAACTGTAAATATAATTGTTCATATTTTAAATATCTCATATAATTGGTATGTAAAAATTTTATTTAGCTGTATTAAAATGATTTTTACTCTTATTACATTTCATCGTAGTGAATTTATTCATTTATAAGATTTGGTTTTTTTATTACAGTGTTCTTTAATGATTTTTTTAATCTCCACTGTTTTATTTTTTTATGATTTCCTGATAATAGAATTTTAGGTACACTAATATTGTTTATTTTTCTTGGTCGTGTATAATGAGGACAATCTAATAAATTTTTAGAAAAAGTTTCATTTAATAAAGAATTTTGATTATTTAATACTCCGGGAAGTAATCGTGTAATTGCATCAATGAATATCATAGCTGGTAACTCTCCTCCAGTGAGGATATAATTACCTATAGACCATTCTTCATCTACCTGATTTTGTATAAATCGTTCATCAATACCCTGATAACGACCACAAATAAATATTAAGTGCTTGATGTTAAGAAAATGTTGAATATTTTTTTGATCCAATAATTTTCCTTGTGGAGATAAGTAAATTACTACACTATTTTTTTTGTAAATTTTTTTTATTTCTGTAACCGCTTTAAATAGTGGTAAAAACATAATTAACATTCCAGGACCTCCACCATAGATTTTATCATCCACTTGTCTTCTTTTAATTGTACTAAAATTTCTTAGATTAAAAACATTAATGTTAATTATTTTATTTTTAATAGCTCGATTAATAATTCCATATTGAAATATGTTATCAAACATTTTAGGAAAAATTGTAACAATACTAAATTGCATCATTTTTTATCTTCTTGAATAAATCTATTTTTATTCACATGAATCCCAATTAATAATAATAATTTTATTTTTTATGTCTATTTTTTTAATAATATTGGGTTGTATAAATGGAACATATATATTTTTGTTTTTTTTAAAATTAAATATTTTTAAGATATTATAAATTTTATTGTCTAATATTTGTTTTACTAAACCTATTATTTCTTTTTCTATATTAAAAATTTTACATAATAAAATGTTATTCCAATAGTATTCATGTTTTTGTAATTTAGGTAATTTAGTAGATTTCATTAATATATTTTGGTTAGCTATAGAATGAGCCTGTGTTCTATTATATAAGTTATCTATTTTTACTAAAAAGTGATTTGCATGGTTTTTATATCTAATAATATTTTTTTTATAAACATACATATTTGATTTTTCTAATTTCCACGGAAAGTAACAAAAAATATTTTCTTTTTTTTCTGTATATGAATGGATATGTATCCATCCTAAAATTCCATATGGATGTCCTATTTTTCCAATAATAATCATGATTTATAATTATTCTATTTATGACATATGTTTTTTATATGTTCTATTAATAATTTTTCAAATCGTGATGATTTTTGAGCTCCTTTTTTTATCCAAAAATTAACCCTATCAGTGGATAAATTTATTTTTTTTTCATTTTTTTTAGCAAAGGGATTAAAATATCCTATACGTTCAATAAATTTTCCATTTCGAGCAGATCTTACGTCAGATACTATAATTTGATAAAATGGTTTTTTTTTGGCTCCGTGTCGCGCTAGTCTGATTTTTATCATACAATTTTTCTCTTATATTGAAAAAAGTTATTTTAGTTATTCAATTTGTTTTTAAAGTATAACAAATATGATTGATATTATTTTATCAGATAATTTTTAATTTTTTCAAATATTTTGTTTTTTTTGTTTTTATTTAGATTTTTCATGACGTTTTTCATGTTTTCGAACTTTTTTAAATAAATATTAATTTCCTGCATAGTAATCCCAGAGCCTTTGGAAATTCTTTTTTTTCTAGAATATTTTATAATGGATGGTGTTTCTTTTTCTTTTTCGGTCATGGACTGAATCATAGCTTCAATTTTTATGAAAGATTCTTTATTAATATTATTTAACATAGAGTTATTGTTAATAATATTAATAGGTAATTTATGTATTAATGATTCAACGCCTCCTATTTTTTTTATTTGTTTAATTTGTACAAGAAAATCATTTAGATTGAAAGTATTTCCTTTCTTAGTAGTTTTTTTCATTAAATCTAGTTCTTTATCTTTAATTTTATTTTTAATATCATCTATTAAAGATAATACATCTCCCATACCCAAAATTCTTTTAGCAATTCTTTCGGGGTGAAAAATTTGTAAATCATAAATCGTTTCTCCAACACCAATGTATTTAATTGGAATTTTTGTTAAAGCTCTTACTGATAACGCTACTCCTCCTCGTGTATCACTATCTAGTTTTGTTAATATAATTCCTGATAATGTAAATATTTTATTAAATTTTTTAATTGCATTAACAGAATCTTGTCCAGCCATAGAATCTATAACGAATAATGTTTCATGTGATTGAGTATAATTTTGTACTTTTTCTATTTCTTTTATTTTTGAGTGGTTAGTATGTATTTGTCCAGCTGTATCTATTAATAGAACATCATATTTTTTTTTCTTAGCCGTATTTATTGCTAACTTAATTATTTCTATAATTTTTTGATTACAGTTAGACTGAAAAAAATTAGCTTTAGTTTTTTGTATTAATCTTTTTAATTGTAGAATAGCTGCAGGTCTATATATATCTATAGAAACTACCAATATTTTTTTTTTATACTTTTTTGACAATAAATGAGCTAACTTGGCAGTACTTGTGGTTTTACCAGATCCTGGTTGACCAATAATAGTACAAACAGTTAATTGATTTGATAAAAAATTAAATAAGTAACTTTTACTTCCCATTATTTTAGTTAATTCATATAACACTATTTTTATTAAATTTTGACTAGGACTAAAGTTTTTGTTTATATATGCTTCTGATATTTTTGATTTTATTTTTTTTAAAAATATGTTCACAATTATTAATGATACATCCGCATCTAATAATGCTAATTTTATTTTACGCAATGTTTCTTTTATTTTTTTTTCTTTTAGATGACTTTGATGAGAAATATTTTCAAAAATATTAGTTATTTTTTTTGTTAGACTATTAAACATAATAATAATAAATATCCTTGTGTCAGTAATATTTGAATGTAATAATATCAAAATTTATAGTTATGAAAAGAAAACATTAAAATTGATTAAAATAGTTTGGTTATGTTTTTCTCAACAGGGTAACAGCCTAAAACTTTTATATTTTCTGCATATTTCTTGATAAAGTATAAAGTTTCTTGTGTGATTTTAGAAAAAAAATTTTCCACTACTTCTATTAGATATGTTTTTGTTGTTTCATTAACCATGTTTGTTTCTAAAATTATGTTAGTAATTTTGATTTTTCTTTTTTTGAATATTTTTTTTATTTTTATAAAATTTTCTGGATTATTATTTAAGGTTATAAGGATAGTAGTTTTTACTGGTATTTTTTTTGTTATTTTTTGTTTTTTTTTAGAAATTAATATAAATTTAGTAATATTATTTTCTATATTAGAAATATTAGCTGCTATTTTTTGTAAATTATAGTAAGAACCACCTATAGAGCTTCCAATTACAGCAGAGTTTTTTTTATTGTCTAAAGAGAGTTTTTTCATACCTTCAGAAGTACTGTTAAAATATTTTTTTTTCCATTCTGGAAATTTTTCTAAAAATATACTACATTGTTTAAATGGTTGTATATGGCTATATACTTTTTTAATATTATAAAAAAAACAATTTTTTACTGTAAACAAGTGATGTTGAATTGTCGCATAAATTTCTTTTACTATATATATTTTATTTTGTTTTTTTAGTATCTCATATACTTCTGGAATAATTCCTGATATTCTATTTTCAAAAGGTAATAGTGCTACATCACAACGATGATCATTTAAAGATTTAATGATAGAATTAAAATTAGTATGTTCATGTGCAAGAAAAAAATTTTTTTTGTTTTTAGATAAATTATCAAAAACTTCAGATGAATACGAACCAATTGGACCTAAGTAAGCACAAAAACGTTTTTTGGGGTTATTTTTTATTTTTTTTTTGTGTTCTTTTTGAATGAGGATTGAATTATTAACAATTATTTCAAATATTTTTTGTATGAATTCTGGATTTATTTTGTTTTTTTGGCTTAGTTGATATAAATTGTTAAATAGTTCTATTTCACGATTTTTGTCTCGAATATCAAGTTTATTATGTATTTTATTTCGTAAAATATCTATAGATAGAGATTCTCGAAATGATAATAATTTGATTATTTTATGGTCAACATTGTTAATTTGACTTCTCAATAATTGTAATGTATTTTTCTTGTCCATGTTATTAACTCTTATTTAATTAGTTTAAAATATTTGATTATAAATAAAATTGTATAAATATTTATTGTATATACAAATAATGTCTATAGTTTTTTTGCATGCCAAACAAATAAATTTTTTAATTTTTAAATTATATATTTAAGGTGAAATTTATCATGAAAAGTTTTTCAGCTAATTCGAATAAAATTATAAAGTCTTGGTATTACGTTGACGGAACAAATAAAATATTAGGTCGCTTAGCAACTAAAATATCTACGCTCTTACGAGGAAAACATAAACCCGAATATACTCCCCATGCAGATATTGGTGATTATATCATAGTTATAAACGCATCAAAAATAATTGTTACAGGAAAAAAATCAATTAATAAATTTTATTATCATCATACTGGATATGTAGGCGGAATCAAGAAATATACTTTTCAGTATATGTTGTCACATCATCCAGAAAGAATACTTGAAAGGGCTGTTAAAGGAATGCTACCAAAAAGTTCTCTTGGTAGATTAATTTTTAAAAAATTAAAGGTATTTCCGTTGCATGAACATAATTTAAGTGCACAAAAACCAATTTTTTTAAATATTTAATATATATAAAACATTAGGATATATATTATGTCTGAACATATAAATTACGGTACAGGTCGTCGTAAGTCTTCTTCTGCGCGTGTTTTTTTACGTAAAGGAAAAGGAAAAATTTGTATTAATAAACGTTCTTTAAAAGAATATTTTGGTAGAAAAACAGCGTGTATGATAGTTCAACAACCTTTAGATTTAGTAAATATGTTGGATATATTTGATTTTTATATTACCGTCAAAGGCGGTGGAATATCTGGTCAAGCAGGAGCAATTCGTCAGGGTATTACTCGTGCATTAATACAATATGATAATACATTGCGAGGAGTGCTACGTAAAGAAGGTTTTGTAACTCGTGATTCAAGACAAGTTGAACGTAAAAAATATGGTTTTCGCAAATCTAGAAAAAAAACTCAGTTTTCTAAAAGATAGTGTTTTTGTATAGTAAAGAAATCCCGGTTTTTTTAATCCGGGTTTCTTTATAATTAAAATTAAGGCATATATAAAAATATATTTTTTATGTGATTCTACTATTTCTGTTTACAGAAAATGGATTTTTTAAAAATGTTCATTTATGTTATTTTTTTGTCCATACAAATATTGAATAATATTTTTAGATAAATTTTTAATTCCAATATTATCTTTAGCAGAAATAAAGTAACATTTTTGACAAGAGTGAATTTTTCTTTTTATATATTTTTTAATTTTATTGATTTTTTTTTTTTTTAAAATATCAATTTTATTAAAGATTAACCATCTCGGTATTTGAAATAATGACTTATTAAAATTTTTAAGTTCTTGTAAGATAATGTATCTAACTTTATTAAGATTTTTTTTTTTGATGGTATTTATATCAATAATATGTAATAGTAATTTACAACGAGATAAATGTTTTAAAAATTTTATCCCTAAACCTATTCCTGAGGATGCTCCCTGTATAATTCCGGGTATATCAGCAATAATGAATTTTTTTTTTTTTTTCTCTACCGTCCCTAATACTGGATGTAAAGTTGTAAATGGATAACTATCTATTTTTGTTTTAGCATTAGATATCATACTAGTTAAAGTAGATTTACCGGAATTAGGAAAACCTAATGTCCCAACATCTGCAATTAACATCAATTCTAATGAAATAAGTCTATTCTCGCCTAATGAACCTTTGGTATTTTTTCTAGGAGTTCTATTAGTAGATGACTTAAAACGAGTATTCCCTAAACCATGCCAACCTCCTTTAGCAATAAGAATTTTTTGATTTTTATACTGTATATCCGCTACTATTTCATTAGTTTCAATATCTGTAATTCTAGTTCCTAAAGGGACTCGAATACACGTATCTTGTCCTTTTTTTCCAGAACTATTTGATTTAAATCCATTTTTTCCATTTTCTGCATAGAAAATTTTTTTAATGCGATAATCAGTTAGTGAATTCATATTTAAATCAGATATTATCCAAATATTACCTCCATCACCTCCATCTCCTCCATCCGGACCTCCTTTAGGTATAAATTTTTCTCTTCTAAAACTTGTACATCCATGTCCTCCGTTTCCAGCAGATACATGAATTACAACTGAATCAACAAATTTCATGTTATATCTCTCTTTGACAGAATATTGTTTTAGTATAAAATATTTTGTTGATTTGATTAAAATATATATTTTTATATTATCTTTCTATTACGTTTACATATGTTTTTTTTGGTAAACCTTTTATTTCAAATTTTACTAATCCGCTTACAATAGAAAATAATGTGTGATCTTTACCACATTTTACATTATGTCCTGGATGAAATTTAGTTCCTCTTTGTTTGAGAATGATGTTTCCAGGATATACACGTTCACCTCCGAATTTTTTAACACCTAATCTTTTTGAATGAGAATCTCTACCATTCCGAGAAGAACCACCCGCTTTTTTATGAGCCATTTTTATACCTTATAGAGTAGAATTTTTGCATGTTATATTTTTTATTTTTACATCTGTGTAATATTGTCTATGTCCTTGATTTTTTTTATAATGTTTACGACGATTAAATTTTATAATTTTTATTTTTTTATGTCTTCCGTGTTGATGTATTAACCCTTCTACATAAACATTATTGAGTATAGGTTGTCCAATAGATATTTTCGTATTATCGGATAATAATATTATTTTTTCAAATATTATTGTTGTTCCGATATTTATGTTGATTTTTTCTAATCTAACTATGTCACCAGATTTTGCTTTATACTGTGTATTACGGTCTAAAAATATAGCGTACATGATTTTTTCTCTATATATTATATTTTAATAATGAAAAATTTTATTTATTATGATATCTATCTTTAGTATTTAATATTTTTTATATTTTATTTTTATAAAATATAAAAAATTAAAATGTATTTTTTAAAAATTAAATGATACTATAATTGTATAAAAATTATATAGATTTTTATAAAAATTTACATTATAAGGATTAATGATATATGTGTAATACATGAATTTAATGTTTTTAGAAATTATTTTTATTAAAATATTTGTTATTAATATTAATTAATATGAATATATTTTTATTATTTTAAGTGTTTTTTATTAAAAGTATATTTAATATATAAATATATGTACGTATATAATTTATGTAATTATATGATAACACATTGATTTCTATGTATAATACAATTATTAAAAAAATATAGTTGTAATATTAAAAATATAAATATAATATTTCATGAAATTTTCTTTCTTTTATTTTTGAATAACACTAATGTTTTACTAAAAAATTTTTTATATTTTGAGTTAATCATAGCATAAATTCTTAAAATATATTTTGTATTAATATTTTAATTAATTAAGTAATGTTATATATAAAATTTTGTTTTTTTAATTTATATTTTGTAAAAATTTTTATATGAGCATATAGTTTATTTTTTATGGTTTTTTTTTTTGATTCCATTCAGATATAGTATATGTTTGAATTTGTATCGCATGGATTTTTTTAGTTAAAAAATATGGCATTAATATTTTATATATAGATTTTTGTCTTTTTAACGAATTCATTCCTATAAACGAATCTCCTATAGCAGTAATTAAAACATGATTATTATGGTTTGATATTAATACTTTTTTTAGATTTAATTGATTTTTAATAGTACATTGAATTTTATCTAACTGCATTTTTATTACTCTATAGTTATATTTTAGTTGATATAAAAATTAATTTTTTTTATTTATGTTTATAATTTTTATGTTTTTTATTGTATGACTAACTTAGTTATATTGATATAATATTTTTTATATATCATGTTTTTATAAAAAATATTTTTATTGATAATTGTAATTTTTGAGAAACTGTTTTTAAAAATATATTAAAAATTTTTTTTTCATTTTTTATAAAAAATTATTTTTCTATATTTTTTGTACTTTATTTTTTATAAAAATAATTTTTTATATTATTAAATCATCTATTTGGGATAAATATATATATAATTATTTATTATATAATATAATACTAACATAGTATCATATACTAAATATGATTTATAATATTTTTATATGGTTTGTTTTGTAATTACATCGTAATATGCAAATTATGTATATAAATTAGATTTCATTTTTTATGTTAATGTAAAGGAGTAATGGGCTTGTTTAAAAAAGTTCCAATGACATTACGGGGTTTTAATAAACTTAAATCTGAATTAAATAAATTAAAATATGTTACACGACCTTTAATTGTAGAAGCAATTTCTAATGCTCGGCAGTTAGGTGATCTAAAAGAAAATGCAGAGTATCATGCGGCTCGTGAAGAACAGAGTTTTTGTGAAAATAAAATTTGTGAAATTGAAAATAAGTTATTATTTTCAGAAATTATTGATGTTACCAAAATACCTTTTCGAGGTGTTGTTATTTTTGGAGCTACAGTAACGGTATTACAAATATATAGTAATAATACTTTCGTGTATACTATTGTTGGTGATGACGAAGCAAATTGTAAAGAATATTCCATTTCTGTTTACTCACCTATGTCTCGAGCATTAATTGGAAGAAAAAAGAACGATATAATTACAGTAAGTACTCCTACAGGTTTAGTAGAATATTTAATTAAAAAAATTGAATATATTTAAAATATATAATGTTTAATCTTAAAATATATATTTTTTTTGTTAATTTTTTTTTAAAATATTGATTTTTTACAGTAAGATGTATTTTAATAATTTAAATAATTTTATTATATATAAAAATTTTTATTTTCTATAAATATGTTTTATATAATAATTTTTATAAACGGTATGTATGTTGACATCTTTAATAAAATTTATATTTATAATACATTCATAAATTATTTTAAAAATTTTAAATTAAATCAATATATGTAATTTTTTATATGTTTATATTGTGCATTTTTATAAAAATTATGATTATAAAAAAAAAATCAAAAAATTCTAATAATTGGTCAAGTAAATATTTTACAGATCCGTATATACGAGAGAGAAATAAAAAAAATTTAAGATCTAGAGCATGGTTTAAATTAAAGGAAATTAATGAATCAGAAAAAATTTTTAATATTGGAATGAAAGTGATAGATTTAGGATCTAATCCCGGAGGTTGGTCAGAATATGCTCTTCAAAAAATTGGAAATTCAGGAATTATTTTTGCATATGATATTTTACCAATGCATCCGCTAAAAAATGTTACTTTTTTTCATGAGGATGTTACTGATATTCATATTCAAAAAAAAATTTTTTTTAATTTAAAAAAAAATTCTTGGAATGTTGTTATGTCTGACATGTCTCCTAATATTAGTGGTTGTTCTATCGTAGATAACGCTAATATGTTTAAATTGAATGATGTTGCTTTAAAAATTTCTATGTATGTATTATTAAAAAACGGATGTCTGATAATGAAGTTGTTTCAAGGTTATGGATTTAAAATGTATATAAAAAAAATTTGTGATTTTTTCAAATTAGTAAAAATTTACAAACCACGTTCTTCTCGTTTTAATTCTCGAGAAGTGTTTATTATAGCTCGCGGAGTTAAAAATAATTTGTGATGTTGTAATATTTATTTACAGTAGTTTATTGTTTGTTGATATAATTAAAATTTAATTTTCTTGATTTTTTAGTCGTATAGGTATTGTTATTTTAAAATGTATATAGATATACTATATATAATATTTAATATAATTATGTGTTTTTTTAATTGAAGTTAGTATAAATAAAATTTTTAATATATTTATTAATGAATAAAATTGTAGTTATGAGAAAAGATATGACTCAATATATCACCAATATGCTTGTTTATAACGTCAAATCGTTAGATGTTTTATTTACAAAAGATATTATAATTACCAATACAATTCCCGTTAAACAAAGTTTTCTAGTATCTATTTTTTTGTCCTGGCTTCCTTTTTTTTTACTGATAGTTCTGTTTTTTTGTTTTGTAAAATATTCACAAATTAGTAATGGAATAGGATCTTTGTTCTTTGGTAAAAGTAAAGCTAAAATGTTATCTAATAACACCATGAAAATTACTTTTTTAGATGTAGCGGGTTGCAATGAAGCAAAAGAAGATGTTTCAGAATTAGTAGAATATTTAAAAGAACCTCAAAAATTTAAAAAATTAGGAGGTAAAATTCCTAAGGGAATTTTACTAGTTGGTCCCCCAGGTACTGGAAAAACATTATTAGCCAAAGCAGTCGCTGGAGAAGCTAATGTTCCTTTTTTTACAATTTCAGGCTCTGATTTTGTAGAAATGTTCGTCGGCGTCGGAGCCGCTCGCGTCAGAGATATGTTTAAAAATTCTAGAAAACATTCTCCTTGTATAATTTTTATAGATGAAATTGATGCTGTTGGAAGAAAAAGAGGAATAGGAGTTAGTGGAGGTAACGAAGAGCGCGAGCAAACATTAAATCAAATATTAGTAGAAATGGATGGTTTTGAAGGTAATGAAGGAGTCATTATAATTGCTGCTACTAATAGACAAGATGTCCTAGATCCAGCCTTGTTAAGACCAGGTAGGTTTGATCGTCAAATTGTAATTCCATTACCCGATGTTTTTGGCAGGGAAGAAATTTTAAAAATTCATATGCGTAAAGTAGCTATTGCAAATGACGTTATTCCAATGGTTATTGCAAGAGGTACTCCTGGTTTTTCCGGGGCTGATTTAGCTAATTTAGTAAATGAATCAGCTTTATTGGCAGCTCGTGGCAATAAAACTATAATTTCTATGATAGAGCTCGAAAAATCTAAAGATAAAATCATGATGGGTTCTGAAAGAAGATCCATGGTTATGACAGAAAGTCATAAAGAATCTATTGCTTATCATGAATCTGGACATGCTATTGTAGGTAGATTAGTTCCTGGTCATGATCCTGTTCATAAAGTTACTATTATTCCACGTGAAAAATCTTTAGGAGTAACTGTATTTTTACCAAAAGGTGATGTATTTAGTTTAAATCGTCAAACATTAGAAAGTCAGATCTCTACTTTGTATGGCGGGCGAATAGCAGAAGAAATTATTTATGGATCTAATAAAATTTCTACTGGAGCACATCATGATATTAAAGTAGCTACTAGCTTAGCACGAAAAATGATTACTAAATGGGGTTTTTCAGATAAATTAGGACCTATTTTATATGCAGAAAAGGATCCAGAATTTTCTTTAGATAATTCTACATCTCAATTAAAACGTTTTTCTGATAAAACAATTCGTATTATTGATAAAGAAATACAATTATTAGTTAAAGAAAATTATCAACGTGCAAAAAAAATTTTGCATGAAAATATAGATATTTTACATGCTATGAAAGATGCTTTAATGAAGTATGAAACTATTAATTCTTTACAAATTGATGATTTAATGTCTAGAAAACTAGTTCGTGAACCTGATGGCTGGAATTTGCGTTAAGTTTTTATTTAATTAATCTTAATTGAAATTGTTTATGCTTTTTTCAAAATAATAAAATTTTGTACAGGAATAATAATTTAGATATTTATATAGACACTATTGTGATAAGTATCACATATATTTTTATAAGTATTTATAATTATTATGATAATAATGCAATGATATCTATTTTATTAAATAGATATCATTGATACGTTATAGTAATCATACATATTATATTATGTTTTTTATGTATGCATTTAATATATATTATTTATTAAATTTTCAGAAAATATTTTAATGATTTTTAATTAACATAATTAATATTGATTTTGTATTAAATTTAACTTTTTTTATATTTTTTATCAATACTTTACATTTATAAAGATATGTAAAAAAAATATATATTTTTTAATATTTTAAATATATTGTTTATTTATAAATAGTGCCTAGTTATACATGTAAACTTGGTTGTAGTTATAATTTACAATAGATATTTTAATTGGTACATTATTAATAAAATTTTTATTTATATCGTAAATATTTTTATAAATAAAAAATAAAATTGTATTTCTTATAAGAAGTAATATTTAATTTTATTAACAATACATTTTAACAATGTATATAAATATATTTTATATGTGAATTTTGTTTGAAAAATTCGTAGAGGTATAACTATATGTAGTTCTTTTTGTTATTGGTCATATATTTTATATATTTTATTTAAAAAAATTTATTCTTTAAGCATTTTATATAAAAAAATATATTTTTATATTTAATATTATAATAATTATTATAATGATATATATTTAACATATAAATATATATATATCATATTTGGTTAATAGATACATAAAAAATATTTCATATAGTGCTTTTATTTATATATAATTGTATAATATATATAAATAAAAGAACTATGTTTATTAGTTTGTTAAGTGTATACATGACAAATTCAGTTTGTTATTTTATAATAAAAATATAATATAAAGTTATTAAATGGTATATATGGTGTTTTATATGCATCTTTTTTTATTGATTACATTTACTTTTGTTTCTTTTTTTTTAATTTCGATTGTTATGTTTCAATTTAGTTCTGGAAATAATTTGTCTACCAGCACTAGTGATTATTCCTCGCAATTATTTACTGAGAATTCAAAAAGTTACGTCATGACATACATAGTCTTAATCTTGTTGACTTTATTTTTTATAGTTAATTTATTATTATGTAGATATAGTGTATGGACTATTAATCATTTAAAGATATAGTTTTTATATAAATTTTTATTTATCATTTCAATTTATATTATACCAGTATTTTTTAATAGTAATTATTTTTTATAATAAAAATATTTGTTTTTATAATTATTTTTTTTAAATAATTATATATTTATATATTTTATTGGTATTTAATATTTTAACCGAAGTGGTGAAACTGGTAGACACGCTATCTTGAGGGGATAGTACTTAATTTTAAATAGGTGTGTGGGTTCAATTCCCACCTTCGGTACTAATTGTATTTTTTTTTCTTTCTTTCTTGATTTGATATTATGATTATTTACATTATAACAGTTATTTAATATTTTAACCCCGAAAAAATCGGGGTTTTTTGTTACAATTTTTTATATGAAAAAATGTTATTTAGTACTGTTTATTATAAAAATAAATACACTTAGTGCATATTCAAAATTTCTCAATAATAAATGCTAATACCTACTTAGGTAAACAAAAGTTCTTTTTCTTTGAATTTTTTATTTAGTTGAATACATCCACTTTAATTTAAGAATAAAGGAAAGGATATGAACAAAGAAATATTATCTGTAGTAGATGCTGTTTCACACGAAAAATCTATTCCAAGAGAAAAAATTTTTGAAGCTTTAGAAAGTGCTTTAGCAATTGCTACTAAAAAAAAATATGGTCAAGATATTAATATTAGAGTGTACATAAATCGTAAAACTGGTAGCTATAATACATATCGAAGATGGCTAGTGGTAAATATTGTATCTAATCCAACTAAAGAAATTACATTAGATGCAGCGCGTCTTGAAAATCAAACTATACAGTTACATGATTATGTTGAAGATTGTATTAATTCTGTAATTTTTGATCGTATTGCTACTCAAATAGCTAAACAAGTTATTATACAAAAAGTTAGAGAAGCTGAACACGAGATTCTGGTGAATCGTTTTTATGAACAAAAAGGTCGAATTATTGTCGGAATAGTTAAAAAAATTAATAGAGATTATATTATTTTGGATGTTGGTAATAATATTGAAGGTATTGTTATGCGTGAGGATATGTTACCTAGAGAAAATTTTAGAATTAATGATCGAGTTCGTGGTTTATTATATGATATCTCACATGAATCACGTGGAACATATTTACTCATTAGTAGATCTAAATCAGATATGTTAATTGAATTATTTAGAATTGAAGTTCCAGAAATTGGAGATAAATTGATAGAAATTAAAGCTATTGCGCGTGATCCTGGATCAAGATCTAAGATAGCTGTTACAACTTGCGATAACAGGATTGATCCAGTAGGTGCTTGTGTTGGTATAAAAGGGGCTAGAGTACAAGCAGTATCTAATGAATTGTGTGGAGAAAGAATTGATATAATTTTATGGGATAAAAATCCAGAAAAATTTGTTATTAATTCTATGTCACCTGCTGATGTTTCATCGATTACCCTGGATGATTATACTCATACTATTAATGTATCCGTTGAAACATGTAATTTAGCTCAGGCTATTGGAAGAAACGGACAAAATGTACGATTAGCTTCACAGTTAACTGGATGGGAGTTAAATATCATGACTTCTAATAATTTACATGAACAGAATGAAATAGAAAAACAAGATTTTTTTTGTTTTTGTAAAAATCAATTAAATTTGAATAAGAATGATGTTTTACTATTATTACGTTCAGGATTTTCTTCAATACAAGATATTGCTAATGCTTCTACACATACATTATTATCAGTTACAGGTATTAAAAGTGATATTATTCTGCAAGTACAGAGAAAAGCAATAGTTATTTTAAAAAAAAATCAAGAAAAACTGGTAAATAAACTCAAAAAAAATTTTTTAAATTCAGAATTGTTGCGTTTAAAAAATATTGATGGACGTATAATCCAACAATTAACAGAAAAAAAAATATATACTTTAGAACACTTAGCTGAACAAAGCATTGATGACTTGAATGATATTTCGGTATTGACTTCTACTCAAGCTGGACAATTAATTATGGAAGCTCGTAATATTTGTTGGTTTAATGAGCACAAATAATCTAGATTTCAAATAACATAATTAATTATGTATGTAATTATGAATGTAAAAAATAATCATTATATTTTTATCAAATATTTATGTAATATGTGTTAATAACTAACACTTGATCTATATAGGTATTTACTATATATGCAAATATAGCATTTTATTCGCATAAAAAATAATTTTAAAAAAAAATATTTTCAGGGGAAGTAATTCTTATATATTAATAATTTTATATATAGTTTTATGTGGATATTCATTAAAATATTATTTTTAATAAAATTTTTATAATATTAATTATGAATTAAATTTACTTTTAAATAAAGAGATAATTTTACCGGTGAAATTGAAAAAATCAAGAGATAAGCATGATAATAGATCATTAAAGCAAGATAAAAAAAAATTATCAATAAATTTAAAAAAAAAATTTATACAGCCAATAAACTCAAAATCTGTTAAGTCAAATCTTCCTTTTAAAGCACGAAATGAAAAAAATAATAGCGGTTTATTTAAAAAGTTTACGAATAAAAAAATATCAGATCATAATCAATTTAATAAAAAAAATGTATTAAAGAGTAAACAAGTTAATTCTGTTTTCACTCTGGACACAAATAAAACAAATAATTTTATTGATAAAAAAAGATTTATTCCAATTATTAATATTCGCAAAAATAAAAAAAACAATGCTATTCATTCGTTTAAAGGATCTGATAGACGTTCTTTAAGTTATCCTAAAAAAAATAAATTATATACAGTTCAAAATTCTATTTTACAGCAAAAATTTAATAAACCTTTAGGAACTGTATATAAAAAGATAATTATAAGAAATTCTATTTCTGTATTAGAATTATCTAATAAGATGGCAATAAAGCATTCTTATTTAATTAAAATATTACTAAAATTAGGAATTTCATCAACTATTAATAAAATATTAGATCCAAGTACAGCTCAATTAGTTGCTGAAGAAATGGGTTATATAGTACATATACACCAAGATAACGATTTAGAAACTTCTGTAATGCAAGATCGTTATTTAGGAGATACTGAGAAAAAGTCTCGTCCACCAATAGTAACTATGATTGGACATGTAGATCATGGAAAAACTTCTCTACTGGACTACATTCGAGCAACCACGGTTGCCTCTAGAGAAGCGGGTGGAATCACACAATGTATTGGAGCTTATCATGTTAAAACATCTCAAGGTATTATTACATTCTTAGATACTCCTGGTCATGCTGCTTTTACGGCTATGCGAGCTAGAGGTACTAAAATTACTGACATAGTTATTCTAGTAATTGCCGCAGATGACGGAGTTATGCCTCAAACAATAGAAGCGATTCAACACGCAAATATTGCGCAAGTACCGATAATAGTTGCTATTAATAAAGTTGATAAAACATTATCTAATGTAGATAAAATTAAAAAAGAATTAATGAAATATTCAATTATTTCTGAAGAATTAGGAGGAGATAATATATTTGTTTTAGTTTCAGCTAAAACTGGATTAGGTATTGATAACCTGTTATCTGCAATTTTATTACAAGCAGAAATGTTAGAATTAAAAGCAGCATATTCTGGGATGGCTACAGGAGTAGTGGTTGAATCCTATTTAGATTCTAAATGTGGTCCAGTAGCCACTGTATTAGTACATACCGGTATTTTAAAAATACATGACATAATTATTTGTGGTTTAGAATATGGAAAAATAAAATTACTCAGAGATGAATTTCATAAAAATATATTATCTGCTGGTCCATCTATTCCGGTAGAAGTTTTTGGTTTATCAGGAGTACCAAAAACAGGAGATACACTGTTTGTTGTTCGTAATGAAAAACAGGCTAGAAAAGTATCATTATGGCGTAAATTAAAATCTAGAGAAAAAAAATTCTCATATAAGAAAAAAATTGATTTAGATAATTTATTTAAAAAAGTTAACATAAAAAAAAATTCGAATTTAAATATTGTGTTAAAAACAGACACTCAAGGTTCTTTAGAAGTAATATCAGATTCTTTGAATTTAATGTCTAATAGTATTGTTAAGATTAATATTATTGCTTCTGGAGTAGGGGCAATTACAGAAACTGATGTATGTTTAAGTTTGACAACAACATCGATGTTAGTAGGATTTAATGTTAGAGCTGATGTTTCTGCAAAAAAAATTATAGAATTAGAAAATTTAAATGTTAGGTATTATTCAATAATATATAATTTAATTAATGATATTAAAACATTTATGTCAGGTTTATCCATACCCTCTGATAAACAGATAGTAATTGGATTAGCAGAAGTTAGAAGTATATTTAAAGCACCTAAATTTGGTTTAATAGCTGGATGTATGGTAAAAGAAGGAATTATTAAAAAAACAAACCCTATTAGAGTATTACGTAATAATATTGTTGTATATGAAGGAGAATTAGAATCTTTACGTCGATTCAAAGAAGATGTTTTAGAAGTACGACATGGAGTTGAATGTGGTATAGGAGTAAAAAATTATAATGATATTTGCATAGGTGATATTGTTGAGGTTTTTCAGATAGTTAAAAATGATTGATGTTTTTTCATATTAAATTGTGAATTTATTTTTATGATTTTATATAAATACATATATTTTATATAGGAAATAATATGTTAAAAGATTTTAGTCGATCTATGAGGTTAGAACGTAGTTTGCATAAGGAAATTGCTGCAATTATTCAACAAAAAATAAGAGATCCTAGGTTAAACTCTTTAATAACAATAGTAGAAGTAAAATTATCTACGGATTTAAGTTATGCTAAAATATTCTTTACATGTTTACATGATCAAGATAAATACAGAATACAATCAATATTAGATATTTTACAAAAATCTACAGGTTTTATTCGTTCACTTATAAACAAGAATATATATTTACGCGTTATTCCTAATTTATGCTTTATTCACGACGTTTCTTTTTCTAATGGAATATTAATTTCTCAGCTTATTAAAAAAAGCAAATTATATTAGTATATAAAAATGTTGAATTGATATGTATATAGGTTAAAAATATGGATTATCAAAGTAATAAAAATAATTCTGGAATATTATTGCTAGATAAACCAAAAGGTATTTCATCTAATTGCACATTACAACATGTTAAAAAAATTTTTTATGCTAGAAAAGCGGGCTATACTGGATCTTTAGATCCTTTAGCTACAGGAATTTTACCGATTTTATTTGGTCCGGCAACAAAATTTTCTGAATATTTAACAAATTCAATAAAAAAATATCATGTAATAGCAAAATTGGGAGTAATTACTACTACTGGAGATTTATCCGGAGCTATTTTACAAAATCGATTGGTACATGTAACAGAACCTCAGATTAGTTCTGTTTTGAATAGTTTTATTGGAAAAATTGAACAAGTTCCGCCTATGTTTTCGGCAATTAAATATTATGGAGTTCCATTGTACAAATATGCTCGATTAGGCATATTTTTTCCACTTAAAAAAAGAGAGGTAATGATTTATAAGTTAAATTTTATTCAATATATTGATAGTTTTTTAGAGTTTACGGTATCTTGTTCTAAAGGGACATATGTACGTAGTTTGGCGCAAGATATTGGTAAACGATTAAAATGTGGTGCGCATGTTGTTTTTTTGCGTCGGATACAAGTAGGACCTTATTGTTCGTCTCAGTTAGTAAAGTTACATGATTTATATTTTGTTGAAAATAAAAATATAAATCAAATACATCGTTTTTATTTGCGTAGTATGTTGCACACGTTTTTATTACCTGTAAGTTCTATGTTTTTAAAATATCCTTCAGTAACATTATTTCATGAAGATATAAAAAATTTTCAAAAAAATATGAGTATATCTGTATTAAAGATGTATAAAACAGGTTTGGTGCGAGTAATTACAGGAATAAATAGTATATTTTTAGGGATCGGAATAATAAATAAATTAGGGATATTGATTCCAAAATGTATTTTAATGAATTAGATTTTTTTTATGAATTATTTAAATATTTATGTAATTATTATTTAGGATAAAGTTTTGTATGGAGTTTTACATATGTTAAAAAATATACTAGAAACACAAAATTTAATTTTAAAATATGGTAAATTGCACACCAATAGTGGTAGTACGTCAGTACAAGTTGCTTTATTGACCAGAAAAATAAATTATTTACAAAAACACTTCACTGAACATAGAGAAGATCACTGTGGTCGTAGAGGATTGTTAAAAATGGTTTCTCGGCGTAGAAAATTATTAGATTATATAAAATCAAAAAAACATTCCATTTATCTTTTTTTAATTAAAGATCTTGGTTTACGTTATTAAATATACTATAAAATATGTATTTATAATATTAAAATTTATTAAAAATAGAGTATAATTTGTGTAAAGAAAAGAGCTGTTGCAGCTCTTTTCTTTATGTATATAAATATTATTAAAATTATAGTTTTATTTTTTTTTAAAAATTTTTATCAAAAAATATGATTTTTTATGTTGTTTAAAATATTTTTTAAATTAATTTATCTTTATTTAAGGATGTAGATTTTGTTAAAACCAATTATACATACATTTAAATATGGTAAACATTCTGTTAGTTTAGAAACTGGTATGATAGCTCGACAAGCTACTGCTTCAGTTTTAGCTAGTATGGATGATACTACTGCCTTGATTACTGTAGTAAGTGGGGCAACTCCTGTTTTATCTGGACAAAAGTTTTTTCCGTTAATTGTAAATTACCAAGAACGTACGTATGCTGCTGGTAGAATTCCTGGTGGATTTTTTCGTCGTGAAGGAAGACCCAGTGAAAATGAAATTTTAATTTCTAGATTAATTGACAGACCTATTCGTCCTTTGTTTCCTAAAGATTTTTTCAATGAAGTACAAATTATTGTAACAGTTATTTCGGTAAATCCTCAAATTAATCCAGACATAATTTCTATTATTGGTGTATCTGCTGCTTTATGTATATCCGGTTTACCATTTTCAGGTCCTATAGGAGCAGCTCGTGTTGGATTAATAGATAATGAATATATTTTAAATCCATCAGTAGAAATTATTAAAAATAGTTGTCTAGATTTAGTAGTTTCTGGAACAAAAAAAAATATTTTAATGGTTGAAGCAGAAGCTAATATATTATCCGAAGAAAATATTTTACAAGCTATTTTGTTTGGTCATGACAAACAAAAATTACTAATTGACAATATTTTTACTTTTTCTAAAAAAGCTAATAAAATTCCTAATTTTGATTTTATTAAAAATAAGCCCGATAAAAATTTTTATAATTTAGTATCCAAAAAATTTAGTAAAGATATTGAATCGGCATATCGTATTTTTATAAAACAAGATCGATTAAGTAAATTAAGTGATATTAAGCAAAAAATAGTTATAGATTTGCTAAATGATGATGATACTTTAACAAATTTTAAAATTGAAGAAAATATTTATGCTTTAGAACGTAATATAGTTCGTCAACGTGTTTTAAAAGAAAATTTAAGAATTGATGGTCGTATAAATCATGTAATTAGACCAATTGATGTAAGAACAGGTGTTCTTCCTCGTGTTCATGGATCTGCTTTATTTACTAGAGGAGAAACACAAGCTCTAGTATCTGCAACGCTGGGTACTTCTAGGGATGCGCAGAATCTAGATGATCTTTTGGGAGATAGAACTGATAATTTTATATTTCATTATAATTTCCCTCCCTATTCTGTAGGTGAAATAGGAATAGTCGGATCACCTAAAAGAAGAGAAATAGGTCATGGAAAATTAGCTAAACGTAGTTTTGTAGCGGTTATGCCAAATATTGAAGAATTTCCATATACAATTCGTTTGGTTTCTGAAATTACAGAATCTAATGGATCATCTTCTATGGCTTCTGTATGCGGTGCATCTTTAGCTTTAATGGATGCAGGTGTTCCTATTAAATCAGCTATAGCAGGAATTGCTATGGGTTTGATAAAAGAAAAAGATACTTATATAATTTTATCAGATATTTTAGGAGATGAAGATTATTTAGGTGACATGGATTTTAAAGTAGCTGGAAGTAGAACCGGGATTACTGCATTACAAATGGATATAAAAATTTCTGGTATTACTAGTAATATTATTAAAGATGCTTTATATCAAGCAAAAATTGCTAGACTAAAAATTTTAGATATTATGGAAGCTACTTTACAAATACCTAGAAGCGATATATCGAAATTTGCACCTAGAATATATACCATGAAAATTAATCCAGAAAAAATAAAAGACGTTATTGGAAAAGGAGGATCCACTATCAGAATGTTGACTGAAGAAACTGGTACTGTTATTGAAATCAAAGATGACGGAATAGTAAAAATATCAGCTACTGTAGGTGAAAAAGCTAAACATGCTATTCGTAGAATTAAGGAAATTACAGAAGATATTATAATTGGAAAAATTTATACTGGTAAAGTAACACGTATTTTAGATTTTGGAGCATTTGTTTCTGTTGGTTTTGGAAAAGAAGGGTTAATACATATTTCACAAATTTCACATAAAAGAATAGATAAAGTAGCGGATTATTTAAAAATAGATCAAATTGTTTCCGTTAAAGTTTTAGAGATAGATCGACAAGGAAGAATCCGTTTAAGTATGAAAAATATTGATGTATTAAGTAAAATTTAAATTTATATATTATACATAATATATTTTATCAGATAGACAGACTATCTTATTACTAATATTTATTGTATAATAAATTTTGTTAGTTTGTTTGTTTATGTTCAGTATTTTTGTATTTTAATTATGTTAAATATATCTGTTATTTTTAAAAAATTTATATACATTCAATTTAGCCGGTTCATACATTGTTAATGAAAATATATAAAAATTTTCATCATGAGTGATGTAGTATACTGGTCGTGATTGTAACATAAAGAGGCTTATACTCTGCATGACTCAAATTCATCATTCTTTTTCTATTTTTGGGCTTAATTCTTATTTACTCAAATCTTTAGAACAATTAGGATATGTAAAACCTTCACCAATTCAATCAGCTTGTATTCCCTTTCTATTATTAGGTAAGGATGTACTTGGAATGGCCCAAACGGGTAGCGGTAAAACAGCTGCTTTTGCACTACCTTTGTTAAATAATATTAATGCTTCTTTAAAATATCCTCAAATCCTAGTCCTAGTTCCCACTAGAGAGCTCGCCATACAGGTAGCAAAAGCTTTTTCTGATTTTTCTAGATATATTTTTGGTGTTAAAGTATTAGCTTTGTATGGTGGTCAAAGATATGATATTCAATTACAAATTCTTAGACAAGGACCGCAAATTATTGTAGGTACGCCTGGTCGTTTGTTAGATCATTTAAAACGTGGAACATTAAATTTAGTAAATTTAAATAGTTTAGTTTTAGATGAAGCTGATGAAATGTTACGTATGGGTTTTATAGAAGACGTAGAAAATATTATGTCTAAAATACCTAAAAAACATCAAACGGCTTTATTTTCTGCTACTATGCCCAATATAATTCGTAGAATATCAAAGCGTTTTATGGATAACCCGAAAGAAATTAAAATACAGTCTACTGGTATTACCCGTCCAGATATACAACAAAGTTATTGGATTGTACGTGGAAAAAAAACTGATGCTTTAATTAGATTTTTAGAAGTTGAAGATTTTTCTGCTACTATTATTTTTGTTCGTACTAAAAATGCTACTTTAGAAGTTTCAGAAGCATTAGAAAAACACGGATATAATAGTGCTGCATTAAATGGTGACATGAATCAATCTTTACGAGAACAAACATTAGAGAGATTAAAGACAGGTAAACTAGATATATTGATTGCTACAGATGTTGCTGCACGTGGTTTAGATGTAGATCGTATTAGCTTTGTTATTAACTACGATATACCCATGGATTCTGAATCATATGTGCATCGTATTGGTCGTACTGGTCGCGCAGGAAGAACAGGAAGGGCTTTATTATTTGTTGAATATCGTGAACGTAGATTATTAAATAATATAGAAAGAACAATTAAACATCCTATTAAAGAAATAGAATTACCAAAATCTGAACTTGTTGTACAGAAAAGACTACAAATTATTTCAGAAAAAATACAAAAACAATTAAATAGTTCCGATTTACAATTATATCAATTACTTTTATCAAAATTAAATTTAAAAGATGGTTGGAATTTTGAAAATTTATCAGCAGCACTATTAAAATTAGCGCAAGGTGAACGACCTTTAATTATTCCTCCGGATAAACGTTACTCATCTTTATCTTTTAATAATAATTATTCAACAGGTATGTATAATATACGTAAGTTTAATAATAATAAAATAAATCCGAACTCTCGTTTTATTCATGATCGTAAGAAATTAGAAAATATGACATTGTATCGTATTGAAGTAGGTAAAAATGATGGTATAGAAGTGCGTCATATTGTTGGAGCGATAGCTAATGAAGGAGATATTAGTAGTCGATTAATAGGAGCAATTAAATTATTTGCAACCTACTCTACTATTGAGTTACCTAAAAATCATTCTAAGAGATTACTTACTTGTTTATTGCGTACACGTATTTTAAACAAACCTATTAATATTAAACTTATAACATATTCATCATTACGAGAAAATAAAAAATCTTCATCTTTTAGAAATCGTAAAAATTATATTAAACGTACTTTTTAAATTTTTATGTAATGTAAGTAATTATAAAACTAATTAGTATATTAATTTTATGCCACATAGTGGCATATTTATTTTTTATATAATACGGATGCTATTGCTTCAATTTCTATATATACTTTTTGAGGTAGTTCTGATATCCCTATACATGATCGTGCAGGATACTGTTTAGTATATTTATTGAAAAATTTTTGATAGGATAAATTAATTTCTTTTAATTTATCCATTTTTGTTGTAAAAATAGTAATTTTAACGATATTTTGTATACTTAAATGATTTTCTTTTAATATTACATCTATATTTTGTAAAGCCAAGGTAGTTTGATCTGATATATATTTAGGTATTATTCCTGTTTTTTTGTTTACTGGAATTTGACCTGAAATAAAATATAAATCTTTTGCTTGTATAATAGAAGAATATGGTCCAAATACAGTATTCAAAACATATTTTTTTTTTGACATAAATTCCTTTCTTATTGTATTTTTAGTGATTTATTCTATGTAATTTATATCTTACATATAGAGTATAAAAGTATATTTTTTAATTTTTATTTTTAAAAAAAATTTTTTTTGATAAACACGATATTAATAGAGCTTTAATTGTATGTAATCGATTTTCTGATTGTTGAAAACTGATATTAAAATTAGAGTTAAAAACATCATTACTAATTTCTAGTCCATTTTTAATATTAAATTTATTATGAATTTCTAATCCTAAAGAAGATTGTTTATCATGTAATGCTGGTAAACAATGTAATATCTTAATATCAGGATTTTTTGTCATATCCAACATTTTTTGATTGACTTGATAAGGATATAGTGTATTTATTTTTTTTTCCCAAGCACTTTTTTTTTCTCCCATAGAAACCCATACGTCAGTATAAATAAAATCAACGTTTTTTACGCCTTTTTTAATATTATCAGTATATAAAATATTGATATTTTTTTTTCTTTTTTTGTTTAAATTTAATAAAAAATTTTTTTTTGGTTGATATATTTTAGGAGATATGATATTTATTTTTAAATTCAGAAAATTAGCCGCGTCTAACAGTGTATTTGCTATATTGTTTTGAGCGTCTCCTATATATGCGCATTTTATTTTTTGTAATTTTTTATTAGGGTAGATTTCTTGCATAGTAAACAAATCTGCTAAAATCTGAGTGGGATGAAAAGTATTAGTCAAACCATTCCAAACTGGTTTATTAGAATATTTTTTAAAATCATAAAGAACACTATCGTTATAACCCCTGTACTGGATTCCATCATATATTGTACCTAGTATTTTAGCAGAATCTTGAACAGATTCCTTGTATCCAATATGAGTATCATTAGGACCTATATATGTAGTATAAGCACCTTGATCATTTGCAGCTATTTCGAAAGCACACCTAGTTCTAGTAGATTGTTTTTCAAAAATTAATACTATTTTTTTTCCTTTTAAGTATTTTTTTTCTTTTTTTTTGTTTTTTTGATTTTTTATAAATCTAGATAATTTAATTAAATATAAAATTTCTTCTTGTGTAAAATCTGAAAATTGCAAAAAACTTTTTTTATATAGTGTTTTCATTGTAGATTCCATATGTATAAAACTTTTTGTTAATAAATAAGTAAATTACATGTTATTTTATGCTTTATAAATGATAATGGTTGTTATGTACTTAAAAAATATGTTTTTTAGACTATATATTAATTTATATTTATAAAAAATTTTAAATTTTAAAGTGATTTCAATTTTTTACAATACAAAATATTTTAATTTGAAATATTAATAATTGTTAAACATTAAAGATATTTTTTTGAAATTTTTTATTAATATATTTTATATACATATACAGCATACAGCATACAGAATATTTTTGATATATTTTTACCTATATAATCACTTTTTGATTATTTATATCTCAAAAATATTTTTAAAATTTGAATATATTTTCATATATCTATATTTTTAATTAATTGATAATGAAATCTTTATGTTTTACAATATATTTTTATGTACAATATAAGTATTATTAATGTCATTATATATATAAATTATAATTTTTTTTAAATATTAATTTTATATTAATGAAATAATTTTTTTAATCTACATAATAGTTAACTGTATCAATTGAAAATATAACAAGTATGTTTAAAAATTATTAAGTAGTACTTTTATTTTTTTTTAAAATAAAATAATATAGTTTTTGAATTAAATAATTTTTTGGATATAACTTTACGTAATTAAATGTTAATTAATATTTCTAATTTTAAATAAAATATGTATATAATAACTACAATTAGATTTTTTATAAAGATAACAATTGAGTTATTTCTATAAAAAATACATTTTTATATATAAAGCTTAAATATTAAAAATTTTTTATTTTTATGAAATATATGGTTTTATAAATAATTATTTTTGAAAATTTTTATTAATATTTATTAAATGTGTTGTTTTACATGTAATGTATACATTAAAGAATATTTTCTGATTTTTAACTGTTAACATAATATATTATGTAATTTTAAATAACTGAATAGATATAGTAAGACTATGGATAAAAATTATAATTTTAACGTAATAGAAAAAAAAATACAAAAATATTGGAATATAAATCAGTGTGTTAATTATGATGACAAAAGAATAAAAGATAAAAATTTTTGTATTATGGTTCCACCACCAAATATAACTGGTTATTTACATATGGGTCATGCATTTCAGCAGACTATTATGGATGTAATAATACGATATCAACGCATGTCTGGAAAAAATACATTACTGCAACTAGGAACAGATCATGCTGGTATTGCAACGCAAATGGTAGTAGAAAGAAATTTATTAATTCAAGAGGGAAAAAACAAGAACTCCTATTCTAGGGAAGAATTTATAAATAAAGTTTATATTTGGAAAAAAAAATCAGAACTGATTATGTTTAACCAAATAAAAAGATTAGGTCATTTAATTAATTGGAACACTATTCGTTTTACGTTAGATTCAGATTTTTCGAAAGCTATTAATAAAGTTTTTATTATGTTATATAAAGAAGGATTAATTTATAGACATAAGAAATTAGTATATTGGGATCCAAAACTTAAAACTGTAGTTTCTGATTTAGAAGTTGAAAATCGTGTTATTAATAATACAATGTGGTACATAAAATATTTTTTAACATCTAAAGATAATAGTATAGATTCGTTTGATAAAAAAAGTCTGATTGTTGCTACTACACGACCAGAAACACTACTAGGAGATACAGCTTTAGCTGTTCATTCACAAGATGTAAGATATAAAAAATATATTGGTAGTCACGTTATAGTTCCTATCGTAAACCGTATTATTCCAGTAATCAGTGATGATTCAATTGATATGAATAAAGGTACTGGATGTATGAAAGTAACGCCTGCTCATGATTTTAATGATTATGAGATTGGTGTGCGTAATAAGTTACCTATGATTGATATTTTTACAAAAAGTGGAAAAGTATTAAAACAATTAAATATTTTTAATTATCAAGGTAAAAATATTAATATAATTGATAATTTTGTTCCTAAAAATTTGCGAAATTTAGATCGTTTTATTGCACGAGAAAAAATTTTATTTTTATTAAATCAACTAAATTTATTAAAAAAATCTAATACCTGGAAAGGTACCATACCGTATGGTGATAGAAGTGGAGTAATTCTAGAACCTAGATTAACTAATCAGTGGTATTTAAGTACTAAGTTTTTATCTAAGGAAGCTATCAGATCTGTAGAAGAAAAAAAAATTATTTTTATACCAAAACAGTACAAAAATATGTTTTTATCTTGGATGAATAATATTCAAGATTGGTGTATTTCACGTCAATTATGGTGGGGACATAGAATTCCGATATGGTACGATAATAAAGACAATGTTTATGTAGGAAAAAATGAAAAATCTATTAGAAAAAAATATTTTTTAGATAAAAAAGTACTTCTAGTACAAGATTCTGATGTATTGGATACTTGGTTTTCTTCTAGTCTGTGGACGTTTGCTGGTTTGGGTTGGCCAACAGATAAAAAAAAATTAAAAATGTTTCATCCAACTGATGTTCTAGTGTGTGGTTTTGATATTATTTTTTTTTGGATTGCTCGTATGATTATGTTAACCTTACATATCATCAAGGATAAACACGGAAAACCTCAAATTCCTTTTAAAAAAGTATATATAACTGGGTTAATACGAGATGAGCATGGCAGAAAAATGTCTAAATCCTATGGTAATGTTTTAGATCCCTTAGATATTATTGATGGAATTAGCTTAAAAAAATTAATTAAAAAAAGAACAAATAATTTAATTCATTCGAAAAAATTTGATTTTATTAAAACAAATACTATAAAAAATTTTCCAAAAGGTATTTCCACTCATAGTGTTGATGCTGTTCGATATACTTTTTTATCTTTAGCTTCTACAAGTAGAAATATTCATTGGGATATGAATAGATTAAAAGGATATCAAAATTTTTGTAATAAACTTTGGAATGCTACTCGTTTTGTTATTAAAAATATTAAAAACAATGTATTTATAAAAAAAATTTTTTCTACTGTATTGTTAGATCAGTGGATTTATTCAAAATTTAACAATGTTATTAAAAAATATCATTTTTTCTTAAAATCATTTAGATTTGATCAATTATCATTATTATTGTATAAATTTGTATGGCGCACATTTTGTGATCAATATTTAGAAATGATTAAACCTATCTTGTGTAACGGTTCAAAATATGAAAAGAAGTTAATTAAAAATACTTTATTTCAGATTTTAAGTTCTTTGATTCTTTTAATGCATCCTATAATGCCGTTTATTACAGTATATATTTGGAATATTTTAGATAAGCTAAATACAATATTTAATGCATCTATTATTTTAAATCCTATTCCTCAATATAAAATTTCATTAAATAATAGAATTATTGTTAAATTTATATCTTGGTTTAAAAAAATTATTTCTATTTTACGATTTATTCGAATTGATACAAAAGTTAAACATACTACATTATTAAAAATATATTTTAAAAATGTTTCTTTACAAAAAAAAATTTTTTTATTAGAACATAATAGTCTGTTAAAAAAAATTGCTTATCTAGATTGTTTAATAGAAATTAAAGTAACCGACAAGTTACCTCCTTCTATAATACGAATTATTGATGATGTAGAAATATTTATTGTACTAGATTCTAAATTAAATATAGATATAGAAGTCAATAGATTAAATAAAAAAATTCAATCTATTAAGATGAAAATTAATATGACTAAAAGTTTATTAGTAAATAAAGAATTTTTAAAAAATGCACCTACATCTTTCATATTAAAAAAACAGAACTTATTATTGAATCTTCAAAATTCGTTGTATAAAATTAATAACCAAAAAAAAATTTTATTACAACAAATATTAGTATGAATATTTTTTTATTTATGGTATATACATATTATACTAAATTATGGTGTATTTTATATGCATATATTATATTAATTAAATTTTTTAAAATAAATTGGTTATCACCGTGTATAAAATTACAAAATTTTCTTCAAATATGCATTTAAAAAATATTTATTTACATTCTATTAATAATAGACGCGTTATTTTATCCTTTTATAAATATTTTTGGGTTATTGATCCTTTAAAATTGTTTTTTTTTCTAAAATCCAATTTAGAAAATAAAAATATTTTAGGTAGAATTTATATTGCTAAAGAAGGAATAAATGCTACAATTAGTATTCCTTTTTTAAAGTATAAATATATTGCTCGATTTTTTAAAAAAATTGATATAAAAACTAAAAAAATGTATATAAATTATACTTTTGAAAGCAAAAAAATGGCTTTTTGGGATTTAAGAATAAAAATAAAAAAACAAATTGTATCTAGTAATATAAAAAATTTTTGTTTTTTTAAATATAATAAAAGTACATATTTAAATGCATTTTTAGTAAATAAATGTTTTATTGATAAAGATTATGTTTTTCTTGATATGCGTAATGATTATGAGTATGAAATCGGACATTTTAGTAACGCATTAACTATACCTGCACGAACTTTTCGTGATCAATTGAAACAATTACCTAAGTATATAGAACCATATAGAAAAAAAAAAATTGTCATGTATTGTACAGGCGGTGTACGTTGTGAAAAATCTACTGCTTTATTAAAATATTATGGTTTTTCTCATGTATATCATATATATGGAGGAATTTTAAGTTATATCAAACAAGTTCAAAAATATAATTTATCGAACCATTTTAAAGGGAAAATTTTTGTTTTTGATGCGCGTTTATCAAAAAAAATTACTGATGATGTTTTTTCTGTATGTATCAACTGTCAGCAAGACACTAATCGTATTCATATAAATTGTTTTAATGATTCTTGTCATCGTTTATTTATTCAATGTAAAAGATGTTCAGTTAAATTAAATTCATGTTGTTGTATGGATTGTAAAAATCAATTGTATAATATTATATAGTATTTTATGAGTGATTTTTTAAATAGATTTTTTTAAAAATTATACTGTTTTTATGTAATTTTTGTTATTGTATTAAACATATATTAACATGATTTATATTAAAATTATTTTTATTTTATGTATAATAGTCACTTTTTTATTGCAAGTATACTAAATTGACGTAACAATAGTAGGTCTTATTATATAATTGAATAACAGTATAGTTTTTAATTATTATTAAAAATAATGCAGTATTTCACTTAATTTTAGTATTTAAATTAATACAAGATATACTATAAAATAAGTGTAATGGATTTTATATACATTTTATTTATTAAAAATGATATTTTGTATATTATATATAAATATTAATAAATTTAATAAGTTGATCTTGTAATTAAATGATAAATTAGATGAATATATATTGATACTAACAGCGTTACTTTTAGTGTAAATATATGAATTTTCTTTTAAACTTAAAATTGTGCTAACAGATATTTGATTTTGTTGTGTTAATTTTTTATTTTAATATATGCAGTTATAGATTCATGATATTAGTATGGACTTTATAAAGATTAATATATATAAAAATTTATGTTAAATAATCACATTAAATGGTATATATATCATTAAAATATATATACTATAAAATAGGACATGATTATGAAAAAAATCTCTATATTAGATATTTATAAACAAAATAATCATTTAAATAAATTAATTACTATTAATGGTTGGATACGTAATAATAGATTTTCTAAGATAGGAATATCTTTTTTAACTGTATATGATGGATCTTCTACATCTACAATACAGGTAATAGTAAAAAAAGTTCTATGTAATTATTTTACAGAAATCGTTAAGTTAACTATTGGTTGTTCAGTTTTAATCTCCGGTTATTTAAAATCATCTAAGGGAAATTTACAAACATATGAGATTCATGCGCTTTATGTAAAAGTTTTAGGATGGATAGATAATCCAGATATATATCCTATGTCTGCTAAACAACATAGTATTGAACATATTAGAAATTATTGTCATTTACGTCCGCGAACTTATTTAATTGGAGCAATTTCTAGAATTAGAAATGTAGTATTTCAGTCATTAAATCAATTTTTAAATAAATTTGGATATTTATGGGTATCCACTCCTATTATTACTAGTATTGATACCGAAGGTTCCGGATCGATGTTTAGAGTATCTATGTTAGATAACAATAATTCTAATAATCAAATTAATTACATGAGAAAAAAAAATGAATTTTTTAAAAAAAAGGTTTTTTTAACTGTTTCTGGTCAATTAACTTTAGAATCTTATGCTTGTGCTTTATCTAAAGTATATTCTTTTGGTCCTACATTTAGAGCTGAAAATTCTAACACAAAAAAACATTTAACTGAATTTTGGATGTTAGAAGTAGAAAAATCGTTTTCAGATATTAATGATATATCAGTTTTCGCTGAACAGTTATTAAAAAGTTCTGTTGTAGATGTATTAAATAATTGTATGTCAGAATTATTGTTT
>JBPBPJ010000057.1:0-60292 GCA_050954235.1 Janthinobacterium lividum
AAAAAAAACAAAATTGGTAAAACACAATATACTCCATTTATAAAAATTAAACTAGAAAAATTAATAACAGATAAATAAATATTTCTATACACAGAAATACCATTTAGTGGAAATACACTAAAACTATTAATTATAAAAACAATAAATTTTAAATGTCCGTTATTTATAAAAAATAGAAATAAAAAAAAAATACTTAACAATTGCGAAAAAACTAAAGAATAAATATGGTGCCCAAAATTAAAAAAAACAGAAAATGATAAACCAATTTGAGCACTAATAATTTCTCCTATAAAAATTATACAAGAAAATACACACTGAAACAACCATCCTATTATCATTCCTATTAATATTTGATTACATATTACAATAAAAAAGTCTATATGATATATATTACTGATATTATTTGTAGATACAAAAGGTGTTAATAAATAACTTATCAAATAAACTAATAAAATTTTTATAGATAAATGTGTTTCAGTATAACGAAATATATTGGAATAAATAAGTATAAAAAAAATACGAATCATTATCAATAATAGTGTACTACTCATATAAAAAATATGACGATTAAGTAATTTATTTATCATAATAATTAATTAACAATTGATATTATGTGAAAAATATTTTTTATATACGTTAAAGTTAATTGTAGCATCCAAGGTCCGAAAAATATGCAAGAAATAATAACTGAAATTATTTTAGGTATAAATGATAGTGTTTGTTCATTTATTTGTACAGATGTTTGAAAAATATTAATTAATATGCCACTAAACAAAGCAGATAACAAACATGGAGCAGATAATAGTACTGCAAATTTAATAGAATCTTGAAACAAAGTACTTAAAAATTCTTGATCCATAATAACATCCATATAAATAAAAAAAGAACAAATTTTAAATAAAAAAGCTTTTTGAAAGCGAAATAATCAATAATTTCCAACCATCTGACAAAACAAACAATATTAATTTTAAAGGCAAAGAAATGGTAGATGGTGGAACCATCATCATACCTAAAGACATCAAAATACTAGCGACAACCAAATCAACGATTACAAAAGGCAAAAAAACTGTAAAACCAATTAGAAAAGCTGTTTTTAACTCACTAATAACAAAAGCTGGTAATAATACCTGTATAGGAATATTTTCTATATTTTTTGTCGGCGAAATTTTAGCTAAACGTAAAAAAACAGCAACGTCAGATTTTCTGGTTTGTTTTATCATAAATCGTTGTAATGGTTTTATCGCTTTAGTTAATGCCACGCTTATGTTAATCTCATTTTTATAAAATGGTATAATTGCTTTTTTGTATATTTTATCCAGTACAGGCGACATCACAAATAAAGTCAAAAATAAAGACAGCCCAATTAATATTTGATTTGGTGGAGAATAAGGAGTTCCTAATGCAGTTCTTAAAAAACCAAAAACAAGGATTATACGCGTAAAACAGGTCATCATTAGTAGACATGCAGGAACAAAGCTTAATAGGGTTAGTATCATAGAAGAATGAATAGAAAAGTTCAATATATCAACTCCAGAGTTAATTATATTATTTATTGTATTATTAAAAATACCTTTAGTTAAAAAAATTGGAGCAATAGATAAGAAAGAAGCTATATTTTTGTATAACATAATCACCTCACCTAAACCAACAGAATGTAGACTTTAATATATTTAATAATTTTATATACCCTAAACAAGGTTTATTTTTTTTTAAAACAACTTCTTTACTATCTGGTAATATGTGAATAACATGAATAGAATTTACCGTAATACTCAATAAAAATCTAAATTTCTCAACATGAAGTATACAAAGATATTGAGAAGGACTCAAATAGATTTTATCAGTTATGTACATTCTACTTCTACAAGCATTCGTAGAATAAAATAATTTAATTTTTTTTAATAAAAAAACACCTAATATAAACAGGAAAAAAAAAATACATAAATTACCAATTTTATTTGTATAAGAAAGATAATTTATTGTTCCATGAAGTATATTATCAGTTAAGCTTGATTGAATATAACTATATAATTTCATAAATTATCCACGTGATTACAAAGTTATGTTATAATTAATTTTATAATAATTTGATTATACGGACACCATATTTATCGTTATGAACTACTAGTTCTCCTATAGCAACTAAACACTTGTTTACATAAATATTTAATGGTTCATCTACTTTATCTTCTAATTCCAATACAGAACCACTAGATAATCTTAATAAATCTTTAATAGTAATTTTTTTTTTACTCAATTCTATTGTAATATAAACAGGAATTGACATAAACGACAAATTATATGATGCAGGATTATCAATTATTTTTTTTTTATTGTCTGTAAGATTAAAATCTTTGCAGTTAATATCTACAGCATCAGTTGTAGATATCTTATCTTTAGTATTAAATAAATTCATTTTTTCTCTTATGTCATTATCTTTCAATTTTTTAAAACCATCTTGCATTATAATATCCTTAATAATAATTTTATAAATTTTTATTAAATAATTTGTTAAAAATATTTAAAATATCTATATTTAAAATAAAATCTATTAAAAATAAATATGCTTAATAAAATTACATAGATTAAAAAAATTTATTTTTGTAAATCTCCTACAATATATTTAGGCAAATATATTTTTAATCTGTTCTGATGATTGTTAACATAAATTAGAAAAGTAAAGCATATATAAGCACTAGATATAAATTTACTTGATAATAAATAATCCTGTGTAATATATTTACCTGTATTAATGATAGAAGAAGAAATTTTTTTTAAAAAAGTTGTATTACAAATAAAAAAAATTTTTTCAAATAATACATCTAGAACATTCATTTCATTTTTAGTTAATTTTAAATTAGTACATTTCATATCTACACGCATATTGTAATTTCCAAATATATTTCCTATAAACATAGAAGAAAAAACTCGCGAAACTAATATTAAACATTCATTAGAATTAACATTTAAAAAAAATTTTTTACCAATACATTGTAAATACATCTTATTTAGACATGCATGATTGTATTCTACACTACTAGTATAAAAATCTATATTTACATTACAATAAAACCATTTATTAAATTTCTTTTTCAATAAAAAACAAAAATTAAAGAACAATTCTTTAAAAAATGATTTTTGTTTTTTTAAAACAAAATTAATAAAATATTTATGATGTAACGTTTGTACTGTAGATTTTTTATATAAAAATTTAGATTGTCTAGACATAATATATAACTTTTTTGTTTATAAAATATAAAACAACTATTCCTTATAAAAAAATTATTTTATATATAATATCATAATTTATATTTGAAAGAACTAAAAAATTAATAATTTTATTCATGTTCTATGTAAAAAATCAAAAATATTTGAACATATTAAACTATCTTCACGTTGATTTGTTAATATTTTTTTATGCACAATACGGTTTTTAATACGTAGTTCTAATTTCTTCCAAGTTTCTAGTTTCAAATATAATTTATGATGTATTAATAATCTATTTTTAACTTTTTTTTTAAAATAGCTTAAAAAAATATGTTGCTGAAAAATAAATTTTCTTAACATTAATAAAAACTGTATATATACCTTAATTATATACTGCGAACTTCCGAAAAAAAATTTTTCATATAAATATATATTATATTGGTCATAATATTTATGTAGTTGTAATAAATATTGTTGTATTTGCTTTATTTTTTGTTTGTAAAATTTTACATAATGAATGTTTTTATTAATATCTATTTTTATTTTTTTTTAAACATATAGATATTAGAAATATTATATATCATATATATCACCATTTTATATATTAAAGTTTTTTAATAACTTTGATAGTTCAATAATTGATTGAGCATAAGTACAACATTCTAAAAAATTTTGTTGTAAAAATTTTTTCAAAATAGGCCATATACTTATTGCTTCATCTAACAATTTATTATTACCTGAAATATAAACGCCCAAATTAATTAAATCACTGTGATGATGATAACATGAAATTAATTTTTTTAAATATATAGATTTTTTATAATGATCTTGGTTTACAATTGAATGCATTGATCTACTAATAGACTTTTCAATATCAATTGCCGGATAATGTCCCTCTTCTGATAAAACATGTGATAATACTATATGTCCGTCTAGTACAGATTTTGCTATATCTAAAATAGGATCATTATACTCGTCTCCTTCAGTCAAAACTGTATAAAAAGAAGTAACAGACCCAAAACCATTACTATTCACATTACCTGTTCGCTCAATTAAGTAAGGAATATTAGAAAAAATAGAAGCAGGATATCCTTTTAAAACAGGAACTTCATACATTGCATTTGATATTTCTCGATATGCCATAGCATATCGTGTTAATGAATCAACTATTAATAATACATGATTATTTTTTTTACAAAAATATTCTGCAATCGATGTTGCATATTGAACTGATTGAATTTTAAATATAGGAGAAACATCTGCTGGAGAAACAATTACAACAGATTTTTTTAAACTATTAATACCTAGAACATTATCAATAAATTCCTTAACTTCTCTGCCTCGTTCACCTACTAAAGAAACTACAATTACATCTGCATCAGTATATCTAGACATCATTCCAAGCAACATACTTTTTCCCAAACCAGGCTGAGAAAATATACCCATTCGCTGACCTCGTCCAACTGTTAATAAGCTGTTAATAGCTCTTACACCAGTATCTAAAATTTTAGTAATAGGAATTCTTTCTAAAGGATTAACACATGATTTAAAAAAACTAACAGATTTTTTTTTTGATGTAATCTCTCCAAGATCATCTAGAGGACAACCAAAACTATCCAGTACTCGACCTAATAACTGCCTTCCAAAAGGAAATTTAGTATATTTAGAAATATTCTGAGTGACATGATATCCTGAAAAAACTTTAGATCCAGGAAAAATACCATCCAAACTTGTAATAGGTATTAAAAAAATAATTTTTTCTTTAAAACCTATAATTTTACATACTATTTTAGACAATTTTTCACGATATATACGTTCTACAAAACAAAATTGCCCTACAGGTAGCCATATTCCTGTAGCTTCAATAATTAAATTATTAACACTTAATACTCGACCATATGAAACATCACGAGTAATAAGCGACATTTTTCTTTCAAAATTTTTGATTCGATGAAACCACATATTTAATACACCATTTATGTATCTTTAATCTAACGAATTAGCTATATCATTAATTCTAAGCCAAAAAGATGACAAAGAAGCATCTATTTCTTCTTGAGTAGTAATAATACGATAACTATAAATATCTATTTCTTTATTACTAATTACAGTCCATTTATATTTATTCATTAAAAATCCAAATTTATTTATTATAGCGTGATAATGGTCAGGATGAACATGTAATTGTAATTTCTGGAATATATATTTTGATTGTTTAATAAGCTTTTTTATTCTTTTAATCAAATACTGCTTATTAACTGATAATACGTCATCCAAAAAAATTTTTGAAATATGTAATACAATATTCATTAAACGTTTCGAAAAATTACAATTAAATTTCTCAATAGCAGTTTTAAATTGTCCAAGAAGATTTGAAAGCTGTATTTGAATACACTGTTCGGTATTTTTTAAAAAAAAATCACAAGAATAATTAAATCCTTGCATCCAACCAACACAATACCCTTTTTGATACCCATCTAATAAACCTTTTTGATACCCTGTCTGATATATATCAGAATATGAAGAATTATGTTTATTTTTGATAGAATTAAACCGCTTTAAAGTTTTATTTTCTTCAATATTTTGAGCACCCATCACGTAAAATATTTTTTTAGATTTTTTAAAACACCATTTTTTCCATAAATTATTATTGGTAAAAACTTTCATATACTATGCCTACTCTGATTTTATGATAATTTCATTATTTCGTATAAATCTTTTAATATTTTTAAGTAATAATTTTTTTTTAAAATAAATAATATTATAAGCAACTGATTTATTTAATAACATGGTTTTTTTGAAATACTGATATTTCTCACGTGACATATTATAAAGAAATTTATTTTGAACAGATTCATCGATATGACACAAAAAAACACATAAATGATTTGTATCTGTATTATCTATAATATATTTTATACTACTATCTTCAATATATATTATATCGTTAAAATTAAAATATTTACTTATTAGTTTATTTAAAATATTTTTATGTCGAGTATTAATTTTATTAATATACTGAATAATATTATCTTGTACAAAATAAGATAACATATATACAATTTTATTAATTCTTTCTTTTTCTACTAAAGAAGATTTTTGTGTATATAAAAACCTGCAAATAATTTTATTTAATTCTAAAAAACCAGAAGAATGTAAACCAGTAAAATTTACTATATGATTTAAAATATTTAATCTGTTTTGTTTGCTAAAAAAAGATAAAACATCAGTTATTAACGTTTTATTCATATACATTAATAATGCTGTTACAATGTTTAAATTCTCATTTTTAATTAATAAAAAAATATTTTTTGCTCCTAATTTTTCTAACATAGCAATATTATAAATAAAATCATTTTTTATTAAACTTTTTTTGAATAACTTACGAGATAAATCTAAACCTAGTGTATGCTCTATAATTTGTGATATATGATTTTTAATATCAAAATTAACAATTTTATTTTTTTTCAATAAATCATAAAATTCATAAAGTACTGTATCAGTATATTTTAAAATATCAGCATCCAAAGCTAAAATTGCATCAATAAAACTACTAATTTCTGAATTGGTAAAATTTTTTAAAACCGCTGCCGAAGTTTTTATATCCATAGATATTAACAATAAAGCACTTTTCTGTATACCGTTTAAACATATCATGTTTTATTTATCCAATAACGTATTACTTGTTCAATAATTTTTGGATGTTTATCTAAAAAATCATGCTTATTAAAACAATGATCTTTATCGATACAGTCATTTTTTTTATAATTTAATTTATCGACACTTTCACGATGATAATTTTTTGAGTTTTTACTAATATTAATAACTGTTGTTAAGGAATTTTTTTTCTTATTATTTATTATAATATTTTTAAAAAATATAAAAAAAAATAAACAAATAAAAACAAAACTAATGCAAAAAAACAATAAATAATTTACATTTAAATAATTAAATATAGAAAAACTATCATGATTCGAAATAATATGTGAAGAAAAAAATCTATAATTAATTATATTGATACAATCACCTCGATGATCAGAAAAATCTATTACTGATTTAATTAATCTTTCTAAATCTTGTAATTCTTGAGATGAACAAGGAACATATATCCCTAAATCATTTTTTTTATAATTTATTAATACTGTAATATTTAAATATTGAATATCTAATTTATTTAAATTAGGAAAAAAATCATCAGCACAATTATTTATTATTCTAGAATTTATTAATTTCTCATTAACATTGTGATCTGTATTTATATTACTAGACAACATATAATTATTTATATTAATGATTTTTTTTTTAAAAGTTGAATTAATTTGACTAAAATTATTCATTAAGATTTTTTTAGTAATGAATTTACTTATTTTTTTCATTAAAAATAACTTATGTATAATACTCCTGGATGTAATATTCTTTTTATCATTTAATAGAATGTCTGACATATCATCTAATAATTTTTTAGATTGATGGTTAGTATTAATTTTATTTACTTTAACATTATTGACAACAGCACTATTGTTTTTTATTTTAGCGCGCACATGTACAACAAAATTTTTTAATCCATATATAGATGTCAATAAATGATTAATACGATAACAATAATATTGTTCTAAAATATTAATGTTTTTATATTTATTGTTGTTGAAAAATCTAGAATAATTTAAAGTATATTTATTTAAAATATTTCCGAACTGATTAACTACAATAATATTATCAGCAGATAAATTTGGCACACTACCTGATATTAGTAAAGTAATAGCATCTATTTGTTCTTCAGTTAATTGTGTATCTGGAAAAACAGTAACAACTACTGAAGCTGATGGTACTTGATCGTCTCTAAAAAAATCAGTGTCTTTTTTACATACTAAATGTACTCGAGCGTACTGAATTGGAAATATACACTCTAATGTTTGTGATAATTCTCCCTCTAATCCTCGATGATAATTAATATGTTCATGAAATTGACTAATACCAAATTTCTCTTTATCGAGTAACTCAAAACCATCATTTTTTTTTATTGCATCTTTTTTGTTCATTAAAGAAAAACGTAATTCATCAATTTTATCTTCAGGGACTAATAATTTTTTAGAAGAACGATGAAATTGATATGAAATATTCATATTATGTAATTTAGATATCACCCATTTTCCATTAATATCAGACAAATTATCATACAATACTACATAATTAACTTTATTCATCCAAAATAAAACTGCACACAAAACAAAAATTATTACTAAAAAAATAGCAATGACAAATTTTAATTTATGTGAAATAAAAACCAAAAAATACTTCCATTTTTTTTGTATTTTTGAAAATAACATATTTATAAAATCCATACTTTTTTCCTGAAAAATAATTGTTATATAAATATGAAAATGTACAAAACAAAAACCATAACAATAAACATATATAATAACTTAAAAAATGTTTAAATATGTAATAATATACTATATTTATATGTTAATATAAAAATTATATTATAAAAATAATATATAAAAACAGGATAAATTTTATGAAAATAAATTCAATACAACCACAATCAATTGAAACAATATCTTCTACATCACACCCCAAAAACATAAAAAATAAAAATTTTTTAAAAATATGGAAAAATATACTACCTGAATTACCGGATACTAAAAAAACAAAAAATAAAACAGAAAAAATCAACTCAAAACAAACAAAAATAAAACAAAATAATCAAAAATATAAGATAAATATGTTATTAAAAATACAAAATAAACTGGTCAATTTATACGAAGAAATAATGAATATGCAAATTTAAAAATATAAAACAGTTATTCTGATTAAAAATATGATAACAATTTTCTTTATTAATTTAAACAATATCATATAACATAAATACATATTATTATAAGTACATATTATATGTTTCGTATAATTAAATATATATAATACAATATTACTATTGTGTTATATATAAATAGATAACATGTATCTATTTCATTTAATTTAATTGCATTTACTATATTTAGTAGTACTAAAAATCATACTCAAAATCTATAATTATATGTATTTAATTACATATCTTCAATTGTATATACTTAATTAAACTATGTATTCGTAATAAAAATATATTTTTCCCTAAATAAAAAACTATAGCAGAAATATTAGGTGTATGATCTCGTCCAGAAATACCAATTCTAATTAAAGTCGCTACATCTTTAAAACACATATTAAATTTTAATACAGATCTTTGAATTAAAAACAAAATATTTGATTTATTCCAATCAGTTAATAAAAAAAATTTTTTATGCAAAAATTCTAATATTTTTATATTAGTAATACTACAATATATTCCAATATTATTAACTTCTAATAAATTAATATCTTTATAAAAGTAAACATATGATGACATAAATTCTTTTAAAGTATTATGATGTTTTAAAAATTCTTTTAATAAACCACGAATATCAATTTTATTATCCAAAAAAATTTTTTTATTATTCATGTAAGAAACTAAATACTTATATATAGTCTCAGTTGGTAATTTACTTAAATAATAATGATTTAACCACAAAAGTTTTTTATCATTTACAATACTTGGTGATTGATTTATATTTTGCAAATTAAAATAATTTTTCATATCTTCAATAGAAAAAATTTCTTGATTTTTATGAGACCAACCTAAACGTAACACATAATTTAAAATTGCTTCAGGAATAAATCCTGCATTAATATAACTAGCAATACTCATTGAGGTATTTCTCTTTGATAATTTAGCTCCATTAGAATCTAAAATCATCGATGCATGCGCATATATTGGAATAGGAGCATTTAATGCATTCAATAAATTAATTTGTCTAGGAGTATTATTGATATGATCTTCACCTCGAATTACATGAGTTATATTCATTTTCCAATCATCAATTACAACACAAAAATTATATGTTGGCATACCATTAGATCGCTGAATAATCAAATCATCTAATTCGCAATTAGATATAGATATATCCCCTCTAATCATATCAGTAAATTTCACCACTCCTTCAGAAGGATTTTTAAAACGTACTACAAAAGGAATATCATATTTTTTAAAAATATAATTATTATTTAAACATTTTTGATCATACTTTGGTTTTTGTTTATTTAAAATTTGAATTTTTCTTAATTTATCTAATCGTTCTTGTGAACAATAACATTTATATGCAAGACCTTTGTTTAACATAAATAATATTATGTCTTGATATATTTTTAAACGATGACTTTGATAAATCGGTCCTTCATCCCATAATAAACCTAAATACGTTAAACTATTCAAAACATCTGAAACAAAGTCACTACTTACTCTTTTTGAATCAGTATCCTCAATTCGTAAAACAAATGAACCCTTATGTTTACGAGCAAAAAGCCACGCATATAAAGCTGTTCGTACACCACCTATATGTAAAAATCCTGTAGGGCTAGGAGAAAATCTAGTTTTAATTTTCATAAAATACTCAAATTATTAATTAAAATAGTCAAAAATATTTAAAAACACAATATATATTTATAATATTGTATATTTTTTAACCAAATAAACAAATATATATAAAATATATATTGACTCATAATATATCTGTTCTACAATATAGTTATATATAAGGGTGATTAGCTCAGTTGGTAGAGCTTCTCCTTTACACGGAGAAGGCCGGCGGTTCGAAACCGTCATCACCCATAAAAGGGTCGTTAGCTCAGTTGGTAGAGCAGTTGACTTTTAATCAATTGGTCGCAGGTTCAAATCCTGCACGACCCATGTTATCCTCTAAAATAGTCATCAAAAATACACTTAAGTATCAATTAGAAACAAAAAAAATATTTAATTGATCTATCAATTTTAATGTAATACATAAATTATTTTTATTTTTTAAAAATGTAATAATTGATCTAGATATATTTATACCAATACCTTTAATATTTGATACTGTTTTAAAATTAGTATTAATAAATTTAATAGCTGATTTATAATATTTAGATAAAATTTTTGCAATAGAAACACCAACATCTTGAATTCCTAAAGCACAAATAAACTTTTCTAAACGAACGTTTTTAGAAACATTAATATTATTAATAATTGTACTTGATAACTTTTTTCCTATACCCGGTACTGTTCGTAGTTTATCATAAGTTAAAGCAAAAAAATCAACAGGAGTATGTAAATATCCACAATTTATTAATTTAATAATATTTTTTTGACCTAAACCTTTAATATATATACCAGATTTTGAAGAAAAATATATTAATCTCTGTAATTTTTGTTCTGGACATAAAAAATTAGAAGGACAATAATATGCAGTAAAATTAAAAGAATGTAATAATTTTGAACCACACGACATGCAATATTTTGGAAAAATAATTTTTTTAGCAAATTTATCTCTTTTATTTATTAAAACAGTCCTAATTTTAGGAATAACATCTCCAGCACGATAAACTTTTACGTAATCATGAATACAAATATTTAACTTTTTTAATATTCTAAGATTATACAGAGATGCTTTACATATTATTACCCCGGAAATATTTACTGGTAAGAAATGGGCTACAGGAGTAATCATCCCTGTTCTACCGATTTGAAATGTCACATTTGTAATTTTTGTTTCTACATCTTGAGAAAGAAATTTTAAAGCAATAGCCCATCTAGGATATTTTTCTGTATAACCTAATTTTTTTTGTAAAATAACAGAATCTACCTTTATAACTATACCATCTATTTCAAAATCTAATTTTGATCGCTTAATACATGTTTTATTGTAAAAATTAATAATATCTACACTTGTATTACATAATGAATAATTATTATGTATAGGAAACCCCCATTCTTGAAGTTGCATTAAACGATCATAATGACTATTAATTTGTTCATTTGATACAAAAACACCATATCCATATACAAAAAACATCAATTTTCTTTTTTTAGCAATACGAGGATCTAATTGACGTAACGAACCAGCAGCAGCGTTACGTGGATTGGAAAATATTTTTGTTTTATTCAACGTAGAAAATTGATTTAAAATTAAAAAATCAGATTTTTTAATAAATACTTCCCCACGTATTTCTATAATTTTAGGAATATTATTTCCTACTATTTTTTTTGGTATCGAAGTAATAGTACAAATATTATTTTTAATATTTTCTCCAATCCAACCATCTCCTCGTGTAGCTGCAGAAATTAATATACCATTTTTATATAATAAATTAACAGCTAAACCATCTATTTTAAGGTCACAATAATATTTTATATTATTAATAAAATTAAAATGTTTTTTTATTTTTTCATCAAAACGTATAATTTCAGATATTTTATTAGTACTGTGTAATGATAACATAGGAGTTTTATGTATACATTCAGAAAAAATATGTAGTTTTTTGCTTCCTATTTGTTTTAATATAGGATGTTCTGTTTTTAACAAATTATTTTTTCCATACTTTTGCTCGAGTTTAATTAACTGATCACGCAACTTATCATACATATAGTCCGATATTACTGAAGCATCTAGCGTATAATACATATAATTATGATATTTTAACTGTAATCGTAAATTTACAATTTTATCATATATTGATTTCATCATATACACCCATATAAGTAACTATAAAATTACAATAAATCATAATATACAAAATACTTGTTTTGAAAAATATATAAAAATGAATTTATTGTTTTAGCATAGTATAATTATAAAAATATTGTTATAATTTAATCTTTATATTTATCAATATAATTAAAAATATTATTAATATCAAGGAATCTCTGATTACACGTTTTATTTTTTTAAAAAAAATCTTAAAAAAGTTAATAATATATATCATTATATTAGAAATTATTGTAAATACTTGTAATTCCTTACATATAAAATTATCTACATAATAAATGTTTTTTATAAAAATATATATGAAAACGTATAGACACAAAAAAAATAACATGATTAATTACATTTCAATAAATGTAATTACTATCATCCAAAAATCAACAATAATTATACATTATAATAACAATAAAAAATTAATAAAAAATAATATATGAATAAAAAAAGATATATTTTATCACCAATTACTGGAATTATTCAAAAAATTTTTGACATAAAAAATCCCATCATAAACCAAAAAAAAATAATAATTCATTCTAAAAAAAAAATAATCGTATCTCCATGTAATGGAAAAATAAAAAATTATTATCCTAAAAAAATAAAATTTATAATTCAATCTGAATATGGTGCACAAATTTTAATCAAAAATACATTATTTAAGAAAAAAAATCAAAAATATACCTATATTCCAATTAATAAAGAATCTATAAACACATATGCAGGAAAAATTTTATTTTTAATAAATAGCACTAGTCTACACGATCAGTCTATATATCTCCAAACAACCGTTAATATTACATGCAAAAAAAAAATCAATAATTTAAAAAAAAAACCACACAAAACACAAGCAGGAATAACGGCCTTAGCTTTTATATAAAATAAAAAATTTTATATATAAATTATTATGTATAATAAATACACATAATATATTTTTTAATAAAACTAATTAATGCATTAATTTTTATAAAATTTATAAAAATATAAAATCTAATTTCTATTAGAAAAACAGTATTTATTTTTACATAACAATAAAATCATAAAAATATTCTAAATTTTTATTGTTTTTTTCTCCATTTATTTAAACTATCTACTCGTAAACGATGTAATTCATGTCTAATAGCAATTCCTTGAAATAATTTTGTGTCTATACACGCTTTCACCGAAATATCTTTAATCACCGAAAACATAGATATTAATAATTTTCCTAAAACACAAGAATTATTTTTAATATTATAAGTAGTAAAATCATAAAAATTTAAATACATCAATTTTTTTAATCTATCCGGTTTTCTCCATACATCAACTATATCAAAAAAATCAACAATTAATGTAGAATTTTGAATTTTAATAGTTTGTAAAAATTTATGAAAACCACACATAATAATTAAAATTTTTTGTGTTTCTTTGGGAATTTTTAATCGCGTACACAAACTTTTTATTAAAAAAACAGGTTTTTTATAAAAAAAAAATTGTTTAATATCTGTTTCTGAAACAGAATAAATATAACTGATAAATTGTAAAAAATAAGAAAATCTAATATCAACATCAGTAGTACGTTTAGAAATTCTAGATAATTCCATCAAACTTAATTGTAAAATATTTACATGGTTACAATAAAAATCAAAAAAACTAGTTTTTCTATAAAAAAAATTAATTTCGGGAAACAAATACAACAAAGCATTGCAATGATGTAGAATTTTAAAATAAATATGAGGATTACGTGTACATAATCCTTTATACGTTTCCTTCCAAATTCGTTCAGGAGTTAAATATAATAATTCTTTTTTTTGACAAATTAATTTCATTAATATCAAAGTTTCTGATGCAATATAAAAACCTAAATGTGATAATCTTGCAGCAAATCTAGCTACACGTAATACTCTTACAGGATCTTCGACAAAAGAAGAAGAGACATGCCGTAAAATTCTTTTTTTAATATCCTTTTGACCGTTAAATAAATCAATAATATTTCCATTTTTATCTTGAGCAATTGCATTTATCGTTAAATCACGTCTAATTAAATCCTCTTTTAGAGTAATTTTTGAAGAAAAATCAAATAAAAATCCAGAATATCCAACACCACTTTTTTTTTCTGTTCTAGCTAAAGCATATTCTTCACGTGTTTTTGGATGTATAAAAACAGGAAAATCTTTTCCTACTTGCAAATATCTTTTTTTTAGCATTTTTTGAGATGTACTTCCAACAACTACCCAGTCCCGATCATGCACAGGAAAGCCTAATAAACGATCTCGAATAGCTCCACCAACTAAATAAATTTTCAAAATACCGCCTATAAAAATAATATGAATACATTAAAATATGTCGATAATAAAATTATAAAAATTTAAAATTTGTAATTTTATAAAATTAAATTAATATTTATTTTATATAAATAAAATATATATTTTAAAATAGAAAAAATAGCTATCTGTTTTTTTATATTTAATTATTTTATATTTAATTATTTTAAAAAATCAATAATGAAAGGTTTTCATAAAGAAAACTCAACTAAACACTATCATTAATCAATAACGTAGGGTATACTTCTATGGATTTATCATAAGAAATTAAATTTAAGTTATATCTCAAAAAACCTACATATGCAATCATAGCAGCATTATCAGTACAAAAAATTTCTTTAGAAAAAAAACCTTTCATGTTATTTTTTTTTAATAAAATTTTTAATTTTTTTCTTAATAAATTATTAGCACTAAAACCACCACATACTACAAAATTTTTCAAATTATTTTGTTGAATAGCAATTTTACATTTTATTATTAATGTATCTACTATAGCTTCTTCAAAAGAAGCAGCTATATTAAATTTTTCATATGATAAATTAGAACACTTCAGGATAACATTTTTAACATGTGTTTTTAATCCAGAAAAACTAAAATTTAAATTAGACTGTTTGATCATAGGCCGAGGAAAAAAATACTTTTTAGTATGACCGCGCATGGCTAAGAAAGATAGTTTTTTTCCTCCTCCATATCCTAAACCTAACAACTTTGCTATATAATCAAAAACATGACCAACAGCATCATCTAATGTTTTACCTAATACAGTATATTGACCTAAATTATCAACTTTAATTATTTGTGTATTCGCTCCAGATACTAATAGAGCTAAAAAAGGAAGAGAGCAGTTTACGTTGGTTAACATCGCTGAAAATAAATGTCCTTCTAAATGATTAACAGCAATACATGGAATATTTAAAGCTAATGATAAAGTACGTGCAATTGTAGCTCCTACTAAAAGTGAACCCACTAAACCAGGTCCTACTGTATATGCAATTGCACAAAAAACATTTTTTTTTATATTAAATTTGTTGTCAAATAAATATTTTTCACAAACTTTTTTAATTAAAAAAAATAGCTTATCTAGATGATCCCTGGCAGCTAGCTCAGGCACAATGCCATGAAATTTTTCATGTACATTATTTTGATGTAAGGTAGAATGAAATATTAAACCTAATTTTTGATCATATATAGCCACAGAAGTATCATCACAAGATGTTTCAATTCCTAATATCCACATAATTTACCCGTTAATGTAATTAATTTTACCAAAATTTATTAAATATATATTATCTATCTAATCATGTATCATATGTATGATATAATTTTATATCATACACATAAAAATCATTATCTAGATATTAAACTATAATATCTAGTAAAAATTTATATAATACTATATTTACAAAATACTATTACTATCATATTTATGATAAATTAATTAAATAAATATTATGGAAACTATCATGCCGATTATTAAAATAAGAGATAATGAACCCTTTGATGTTGCTTTAAGAAGATTCAAACGATCCTGTGAAAAAGCTGGTGTATTAGCTGAAATACGCCGTAGAGAATTTTATGAAAAACCCACAACAAAAAGAAAAAGAGCAAAATCATCAGCAATAAAAAGATTAGCTAAAAAAATAGCTCGTGAAAACGCCAAACGCATCAGAATGTACTAAAAATTATTACTTTTTATATTCTAAAAATATTCAGACCGTCTATTATAAGTAATAACGGTCAAACAATTTAATAAAATATACAATGATCAAAAAAATATACGGAAAAATTCCTCAAACATTTATTCATGAATTAATAGAACGTACCGATATAATAGAATTGATAAATAAATATATTACTTTAAAAAAATCTGGAAACAATTACAAAACATTATGTCCTTTTCATAATGAAAAAACACCTTCATTTGTTGTTAGTCCACAAAAACAATTTTTTTATTGTTTTGGATGTGGAATACATGGAAATGTAATAGATTTTTTAATGAAATATGAAAAATTAGATTTTTTAAATAGTATTATTGAATTAACTACTTTAAACGGTATTAATATTTCATTTCTTCAAAATAAATGTGAATTAATAAAAAAATATTCTTATAAAAATAAGATACATTATATATTGTGTCAGATATCTAAAATTTATATAAAAAATTTATTTAATTTACCAAACACAGCATACCAATATTTAGTAAAAAGAGGAATAAATATCACAACGATAAAAAAATTTTCTTTGGGTTTTGCTACTTCACATAATTATCAAATTACACATTATATACAAAAAAAATACACTAATAGATCTATTATAATGGATTGCGGTGTAACTATTCAAGATAAAAAAAAAAAACTATGTGATCGATTTAAAGAAAGAATTATTTTTCCAATAAAAAATAAATATGGTCATATCCAAGGTTTCGGAGCTAGAGTATTAGCTAAATACAATCATCCAAAGTACTTAAATTCACCGGAAACAATAACATTTCAAAAAAAAAAAAATCTTTATGGAATATATGAATTAAATCGTTATAATCCTAAACCTGAAAAATTATTAGTTGTAGAAGGATATTTAGATGTTATTTCTTTAGCACAATTTAATATTAATTATTCAATAGCTCTATTAGGAACAACAATTACACAATATCAATTAAGAATGTTATTTAAAATCAGTAAAAATATTATCTTTTGTTTTGATGGTGATCATGCTGGTGAACAAGCTAGCTGGATTGCATTAAATTTATCATTAAATTTTTTATATGACAACTATACAATAAATTTTATGTTACTACCAAAAAACGAAGATCCTAGCAGTCTTATTATTAAAGATGGCAAAGAAAAATTTGAAAACAGAATTAAAAATTCTAAAACATTATATTCATATTTATTTAAAAATATTTCTAGTAATATGAATTTAAGCTGTATTAATGACTGTATTAAATTGAGTCAAATAACTATTCCTTTAATTAAAAAAATACCTAGTCGAACAGTAAAAATTTTTTTAAGAAAATTATTAGGAAACAAAATTGGAATACTGGATACTTATCAATTAAAAAAACTGATTGCTATACCATATAAAAAAAACAATCAAAAGACACATAAACCATTTAAAATTACTACTATGAGATTATTAATTAGTCTAATTCTCCAAAATCCAAAATTAGCTCAAACCATCAAACAAATAAAAAAAATTAAAAAATTTAATATAATTGGAAAAAAAATTTTAATAGAATTAATACAATTAATTTGTAAAAAAAAAATACTTAAAACAGGACATTTACTTGAATTTTATAGATATACCCCATTAGAAAAAATTTTTAAATACTTAAGTACATGGGAATACATGGTTAAAAAAAACAAAATACACTCTCTAATACAAGAATTAGTACTTAATTTAAAAATACAACATTTAGAATATCAATATAATCAATTAATTGCTCTAGAGAGAAAATATGGTTTAAATCTTATAGAAAAACATAAATTATGGCATATCAATAAAAAAATAATAAAAATTAAACACAATAAATATTCATCTAATTAAAAAAATTTATCTAATTTTTAAAAATATCAAATAATTTATATTATAAGATAAATCATAATTTGTTGATATACAATAACATATATATTAAATATTATAAAATATAATTAATTTTATATTTCAAAATATATATTATTTACTTGTTAAACAAATCAAGCAACATAAATGGATATCGTCCTATGAAGAAAAAACCAAAATCACAATTAAAAATGTTAGTTTCTCATGGAAAAGAACAAGGATATTTAACATATTCAGAAGTACACGATCATCTTCCAAATGAAATCACTGATTCCGATCAAATAAAAAATATCATCCAAATGATAAAAGATCTCGGAATCCATGTAGTGGAAGAAGCGCGCGAGATAGAAGAAATTATTATCAATACGGCGTCTACCGATACCGATGAAGAAACAGCAGAAGCAACTGCTCAAGTATTATCAAATGTTGAAACAGAAATCGGAAGAACAACTGATCCTGTACGAATGTACATGCGAGAAATGGGTTCTGTAGAACTCTTAACTCGAAAAGGAGAAATAGATATTGCTAAAAGAATTGAAGAAGGAATTCATCAAGTACAATCCTCTATATCTGAATATCCTGAAGCAATTTTATATCTACTAGAGCAATACGCTCGAGTAGAATCAGGAGACATCAGATTATCCGAATTAATTACAGGTTTTATAGATTTAAGTATAAAAAAAACCATATCTAATATAAAAGATGTTACATTAACTAATATATCTCAACACAAAATTGAAAAAAAAAAGCAAACTACATTAATAGAAGAAAAAGTAGATGATTATAACCATATTGATCCTAAATTAGCGCAAAGAAAATTTTTACAATTAAAAAAACAATATCATACTGTTAATAAAACTATAAAAAAAAAAAATAGAAATCACAAAGATTCTATTACCGAAATTCATAAATTATCCGAAATATTTAAACAATTTAGACTAGTTCCAAAACAATTTAACTATTTAGTAAAAAGTATGAGAAAAATGATTAAAAAAGTTCGAACACAAGAAAGAAAAGTCATGAAATTGTGCATAAGAAAATGTAAAATGCCTAAAAAAAATTTTATACAACTATTTAAAGGACAAGAATCTAGTGACTCATGGTATAATATAGCTATTCAAAAAAAAAAACCATGGTCTGATAATCTATATGTAAAACGACAAAAAATATATCATAGTATAAAAAAACTACTAAAACTAGAAAAAAAAACAGGATTAACTATTAAACAAGTAAAAGATATCAATAAAAAAATCTCCCTAGGAGAAGAAAAGGCCCGGAGAGCAAAAAAAGAAATGGTGGAGGCAAATTTAAGATTAGTAATTTCTATTGCAAAAAAATATACCAATAGAGGATTGCAATTTTTGGATCTCATTCAAGAAGGTAATATTGGATTAATGAAAGCGGTTGATAAATTTGAATATCGTCGAGGCTATAAATTTTCTACTTACGCAACATGGTGGATACGACAAGCTATTACTAGATCTATAGCTGATCAGGCAAGAACTATTCGTATTCCTGTGCATATGATTGAAACAATTAATAAGTTAAACAGAATTTCGAGACAAATATTACAAGAAACTGGAAGAGAACCTACACCAGAAGAGTTATCGGAAAAAATGTTAATTCCAGAAGAAAAAATAAGGAAAGTATTAAAAATTGCAAAAGAACCTATTTCTATGGAAACACCTGTAGGAGAAGATGATGATGCACATTTAGGTGATTTTATCGAAGATACTAATCAAAAATTACCTTTAGAATCAGCTACATCAGAAAGCTTAAAAACAATTACTAATGATGTTTTATCTGGATTAACAGAGAGAGAAGCAAAAGTATTAAGGATGAGATTTGGAATTGATATGAATACTGATCATACATTAGAAGAAGTCGGAAAACAATTTGATGTAACTCGTGAAAGAATCCGTCAAATTGAAGCAAAAGCACTTAGAAAACTACGTCATCCTAGTAGATCAGAAATATTAAAAAGTTTCTTAGATAACTCTTAATTATACGTTTATACAGAAAAATAAACAGAAAAAATTAAAATTTTAATAATATTAAAATATATTAACATATACATAAAACTAAAATACTATTTTGTTTTAAAAAAAAATCAATACAAAAATTGTGTATATTACATATTATAAAAATATTCAATCCTAAAAACTACATTCATCAAAGTGATGATGTGTTGGCAAAATAATACTTATACACAATATGTACAATAAATAATTGTATATATTTTATATCTATTTGGTGGATATATATAAATAAAAATCACAAAAAACATTTTATTATTATTAATTATAATACCATATCTACAAAAAAATCGTCTAACATTATTAGAATGTATCAAAAAATTTTATTTAATAAATTAAAAATATTATTTATAATAAAATAAATAACCTTAAAAATGTTCAAAAAAAACAAAAATAATTATCTTTATATTTTACGTAAAATTTATTTTAAATTAACAATGATACTTTAAAATCCACATATACTCAATATTTAGTTATTTACAAAAATCTTAAAATAATATTTTTTATTTATATAGATAATATATACGTAATCACAAACCATATAATAGTACTAAAAAAAATCCTTCTTTATCATCATACATCTTAATAATGTAAAAAATTTTATATATTATACATATATATCATATATGTTTATAAAAATTTTTATTAAAATAAATTAAATTATATTTAAATATTTTATATATCCAATATAGTTTTTAATAATATCACGCGATATTTAAAATATCGCGTGATATTGATTAAATATTTTTATCATAATGTGTATTATAAAAAATATTCTTTATTATGACAGATGAAGCAAGCGTTTTTTTGTCGCATCTAATGCATATTTAATTTGTTCTGGAGATACTCCACCAATTGCATTTTTTCTTTTTAAACACGACTCTAAAGTTAAATATTTGTATACATCTTGTTCTATAGTCACGCAATATTTTTTAAAAACTAACAAATCTAACTCTTCTAAATATTTATTTTGACGAATAGCTTCTACAACAATTTTTCCGACAATGTGATGGGCATCTCTAAAAGAGAGGCCTTTAGTTACAAGGTAATCAGCTAATTCAGTAGCATTACTATATCCTTCTTGTGCTAACTGTTTAGAACGTAATTTATTTATTTTTAAGTTATTTAATACAATACAACTCATATCCAAACATGTTATCCAACTATCTATTCCTTGAAATAGATATCTTTTATCTTCTTGAAAATCTTTATTATAGGATAATGGTAGTCCTTTTAGAAGCACTAAAATAGAGAACAAGGAACCGTATACACCGCTGCACTTACCTCGTATTAACTCTAAAGCATCTGGATTCTTTTTTTGAGGCATTAAAGAAGAACCAGAAGTTATAGCGTCGGATAATTCAATGAAATTAACTTCACCAGAATTATAAAATATCAAATCTTCTGAAAAACGAGATAAATGCATCATGCTGATCGCTGCTGTAGATAAAATTTCTATAATAAAATCTCGATCAGATACACTATCCAAAGCATTGTTGGTACAATCAGAAAAATCCATAAGTAAAGCTAATTTTTTTCTATTAATATCCCAAGAAGTTCCAGCAATAGCTCCACACCCCAAAGGAGAAAGATTCAAATTTTGAATTATATGTAAAATTCGTAGTCGATCTCTTTCTAACATTTCAATGTATGCCAAACACCAATACGAAAATGTAATCGGTTGAGCTCTTTGTAAATGCGTGTAACCGGGAATAATTGTATTTTGATGTAAATATGCTTGATTTAAAAAAATACGCTGTAACTTAACAATTTTTTTTAAAATAATCTTTGATTTTCTTTTACACCATAATTTTAAATTTGTAGCAATTTGGTCATTACGGCTTCTACCTGTATATAATTTTTTTCCAATAGAACCAATTTTATTAATCAACAATTTTTCTATCCAACTATGTATGTCTTCTGCATCTGATTTTACTATTTTTTCAACATTATTAATGTATTTATTTAAAATCCAACATAGTGTTTTTTCTATCAATTGTTGTTCTTGATTAGTTAATATTTCAACATCCAATAATATTTTTGACCATGCTATAGAAGACTGTATATCGTCCTGTATTAAACGATAATCAATACGTAAAGAATTATTAAATTTTTTAAATTTTATATTAGATGCTTCAGTAAATCTTCCACCCCACAAAGACATATATTTACCTCATTCAAAACATAAAATTAACACATAATATGCTATTTTTTACTATTTAAAGCTCGAATACGTGACGATAACGAGAATAAACGAATAAAACCCTGTGCATCTAATTGACTATAAACGTCATCTTGACTAAAAGTAGCATATTCCTTAGAATATAATGTATTTTGTGATTTTCTTTGTAAAACTGTTACAGATCCTTTATATAGCTCTATTATTACTTCACCTGAAATATTATCTGATAAAACTTCAGAAGATCGCTGAAGAGATTCTCGAACCGGAGTAAACCATTTTCCATCATATATTATTGAAGACATATCTAACGATATTTTATTCTTCCAATACATGCTATCTCGATCTAATATTAATTGTTCTAAACCTCTTAAAGCACAATGTATAATTGTACCACCAGGAGTTTCATAACAACCCCTAGATTTTATTCCAATAAGACGATTTTCTATCATATCAACTCGTCCAATAGAATGTTTGCTTCCTATATCATTAAGTCTTTTCAAACATTTGTATGCATTTAAAGATTCATAGTTAACTTGTTTTATACAACCTTTTTCAACTAACAAATGCACTTTTTCTGGTTTATTAGGTGCATCGCTAGGATTTTTTGTCCATACCCAACAACTATCGTCAGGAGCATTCCAAGGATTTTCTAAAATTCCTCCTTCGGTAGACACATGAAATATATTTTCATCACGACTATAAATTTTTTCTTTAGTTACATTAGTAACAACTTCCTTTTCAAGTACATATTGTAAAACATCTTCTCTAGATTTAAATTCCCATTCTCTCCACGGAGCTATGACAATTAATTTAGGATTAAGTGCGGAATAAGTTAATTCAAAACGAACTTGATCATTTCCTTTACCAGTAGCTCCGTGACTTAATCCAATTGCATTAATTTTATTAGCAAAATCTACTTGGGCTTTAGCAATTAAAGGTCTTGCAATAGCAGTACCTAAAAAATATTGTCCTTCGTAAATAGAGCCCGTCTTTAACATAGGAAATACATATTGCTCTACAAATTCATCTTTTAAGTCAGCTATATAACAATCAGATGCTCCAGAACTAATAGCTTTTTCTTTAATATTATATAAATCTTGACGGGATTGACCAATATCTGCAACAAATGCAATTACATTGAAATTATAATGATCTTTTATCCATGGTATGATAGCAGAAGTATCTAATCCCCCGGAATAAGCTAAAACCACTGTTTTTTGAGTATTATCTTTCTTCATATAGTTTATTAACCTATTGTGTTATTCTATAATTCTAGTCCCAATTGATTGTCCTTCAAATAAATTCAGTAAATCATTTGGATTATGCCAACTAGCTATCTCAACTGATTTTTTTAAATATTTAGATACTATCATAGCAGACTGTAATTTAATAATCATACCATCAGTAACTATACCTGCATTACATAAATTGTATACTTCTTCACAAAAAATAGTAGGAATTCTTTGTCCTTTACCATTTAAAACAGCATGCACATCAGTTAATATAATCAAACGACCGTTAAATATAATAGTTAATATCATAGCAACTACATCAGAGTTAATATTAAAAAAATTACCTTCTAAATCTAGTCCGGAAGAACAAATAAATGGAATAATACACTGACTTAAAAAAAAAGAGATAATTTTTATATAGTTTAAAACTTCTTTTTTATTTTGATTTAAAAATTTTTTAATAACTGAACACTCATTACTTAAAGTTCTTAAATAACTAAAAAAATCTGGCAAAAACATACTATATCCTGCAATACTATGTTTTTTAGACCAAGCTAACAAGTGTACATTAACAATGTTTGGTATTATAGAATATAACAAATTTTTAGTATTTAATTGTTTAAACAAACACAAATCATTATTCCGTGCATATAAATCAAACTTAGGAAGAACAAAATTACTACACGTTCTACTACCATTAACTAATATTATATTGGTTTTAGTTGATGCACTATATATGTTTAATTCTTTAAATAAACGTTGAAGAGCATTATTACTATGTAATAATATACCACCTATTTTAACTACCAAAGGATCATCCATTGTTAAAACCTTATATTTAATATTTAATATTAAAGTTTATAAAAGTTATTAAAAATATTTTTTATTAATATGGATATTATTAAACATAAAAATCTATTGTATCTAAATTACCAAATGTTATATATATAATTATATTTAATATCTAAATAATAAATAAAATTTAATTAATATTAATAAAAATTTATTTAGTACAATGTTAAACATTACATGTTAATTAGTATAATCGGATTATTCATTAACTAGATTAAACCTAATTGATGACAAATTTTAAAACTTAAAGTAGATTGATTTAGTGTATATAAATGAAAATTTGTAATACCTTCATTATATAAACTAACAATCAAATTAACAGCAATTCTAACACTTAAATCCATACATTTATTCACATCATTTTTATATTCATCAAAAGCACTAAAAATCCATTTAGGTATATACACATTAGTTAAACAAGAAAATTTTCTCAATTGATTAATATTTAAAATTGGTAATATACCTGGAATTATAGTAATTGGTAAACCAATATTAATACAATTATCACGAAACCTTAAAAATTTTTCTATACTAAAAAAGAACTGTGTAATAGCTTTTTTTACGCCTAAATCTGCTTTATTTTTCAAATTAATTAAATCCTCTTGTATATTACAAGATTCAGGATGCAATTCAGGATATGCTGCTACTAATATTTCAAAATCATGTATTGACTGCAGCAATTTAATTAAATCATTAGCATATATTATTTTTTGAGAATATTGATCTGGTAAATCACCACGAAGAGCAATAATGTGTTTAATACCGCAGTCCCAATACTTACAAGCAATATTCTGTATTTCTGACTTATTTAGACCAATAGTTGTAAAATGTGCAAATACATTTACTTTAGTTAAAGCGCGAATTTTTTGTACAACAAAGAATGTTTTATCTCGATTTTTTGCGTGTATGCTATTTGTAACCGAAAAAAAATCTGGATGAAATTGATTCAACACACATATTGAACGTAATAATTTTTCTTCTAATTTACTATTTTGTGGTGGAAAAACCTCAAAAGAAACTCTAATTTTATTTTTTAAATGATATGATTCATAATTATGTGGCTTATTACTATCTTTAATTATATATATCATATATACCCTAATTATAATTATTTAAAATCAATATTATTATAAATAATAAAAAACTATTATTATTTATAATAATACCTACACAAAATATGGTGCACAAAACTACACATAAAAAAAATCTACTCAAATAACTGTAATAACAGTTATAAACGATATAAAAAAAAAAAATATAATTTTACTTTATATTAAAATAAATTAATTAAATAAAATTTTAAAAGTATATAGACAATGTCATATAAAATTATGTATTTGTATACACGTACAAATATATATTTTATTTCATCCAATCAATAATATGTATTAATGGATATTCCTATATATAAAAAAATAAAACTAATATATTTATTTAAATTTTAAAATACTTATTATTGATAGAAAAATAAAAAAAAACAGATTATTTTTATTAATAATTATAGCATTTATTAAACTATTTAAATACTTGAAATATATTTACATATTTAATATAAAAAATTTTTTTAATTCAACATACATATATATTTTTTTTTATTCAAAATAGATAAATCTTCTAAAATATAATTTAATTATCATAAAACCAACTTAAATTTTCTTAAGTTTATAAATATCATTATAATTTATAATAATTATGTTTTTATAAAAAATATGTTATAATTAAAAAAATTTTTTTAGAAAAAAATTAAATTTAAATTTTTTTTTAATAAAAATTGTTATTTTTATTAATATAAACTAAAATTAATATTGAATTACATCAATTTATTAATAATAATAATTATTAGTTCATATGATGAACTAGTTTTTAAGCCGGCTTAGCTCAGCAGGTAGAGCAACTGACTTGTAATCAGTAGGTCACCAGTTCAATTCCGGTAGCCGGCATAATACAGGTGGGGTTCCCGAGCGGTTAAAGGGAGCAGACTGTAAATCTGACGTCATTGACTTCGTAGGTTCGAATCCTACCCCCACCAAAAGCGGGCATCGTATAAAGGATATTACCTCAGCCTTCCAAGCTGATGATGCGGGTTCAATTCCCGCTGACCGCTACAAAAAATATCTATTATAGATATAAATTTCTATAAAATAAATAAACATAACGCTGATATAGCTTAGCTGGATAGAGCGCATCCTTGGTATGGATGAGGTCCCTAGTTCAAATCTAGGTATCAGCAAAAATAAATATTTTGTCATATTCTTTATAAAATTTTTACAAATCAAACACAAAAAATACGTCCTTAATTCCTTACTTATGTTTAAGTATCCAATATGTCTGTATTATGAATACATCAATACTTATATATTAAAAAGATTTAGTTTTTATTAAAAATAAAATTATTAATAATAAAATAAATAATTATATTTAATATAATATATTTATACAGATATACTTACACGAGCACTATAATTATGCATATTCATAAATTATATAACATATACACTAAATATACAGAAAAAATCAAGTGGTTATGTATAACAATAATTATTAGTTGCATGATATTAAATTATATTTTTTTTATTCACCTGTATTCTAAAAATATAAAAATCATATTTTTTGTTATATATCACATACTATTATTCAGTATATTTTTAAGTACACTTATTGGAAAAAAAATAATTATTTTTACCAAAGATGTGAACACGGAATTATCAAAAATAATATGGCCTTCTTACATAGAAACCTGTAAAACAACTGGAATGGTGTTATTTTTAATAACTTTAACATCCATATTTATATGGATATTAGATGGCATCATACTTCATGCTATATCTTGGATACTAACATAGAGGTTATAAAAATTGTGCGTAGATAAAAAAAAATGGTATGTTTTACAAGCTTTTTCAGGATTTGAAAATAGAGTAGCGCAATCAATACTAAGTAACGAAAAAATAAAAAAAATGAAAAATATATTCGGAAAAATAATCGTTCCTTCTGAAGAAGTTATTGAAATACGAAAAGGAAAAAGAAAAAAAAGTGATTATAAATTTTTTCCAGGATATATTTTAATTGAAATGATTATGAATAATTACAGTTGGCATTTAATTAAAAGTTTACCAAAAGTATTAGGTTTTGTGGGTAGTACATCTGAAAAACCGACTCCAATGAGTGATCATGAAATCCAGATTATTTTTAAAAAATTAAAAAAAATTGGTGATAAACCTAGACCAAAAAAAATATTTGAACCAGGGGAAAACATTCGTGTTAATGATGGACCTTTTTCAGATTTCAACGGAACTGTTGAAACTGTAGATTATGAAAAAAATCGATTAACAGTATCTGTATCAATATTTGGACGTTCTACTCCTGTAGAACTAGATTTTAGACAAGTTGAAAAACATTAAATTCAAATAAAAAAAGTTTATAACGCTCGTTAATACAAACTACACAAATCCGAATAAAGAATATAATAATGAACAAAAAAATCACATCTTATATTAAATTACAAGTATTATCTGGAATGGCAAATCCTAGTCCTCCAGTAGGTCCTGCTTTAGGGCAAAAAGGGGTTAATATAATGGAATTTTGTAAAAACTTTAATTTACAAACTTCTAAACTAGAGAAAGGAGTTCTTACTCCGGTAATTGTTACTGTATATTCTGATAAAACATTTACTTTTATTATTAAAACACCACCTACTTCTATTTTATTAAAAAAATGTTTATCTATTAAAAATGGATCAAAAACACCTAAGCATGAATTTGTAGGAAAAATTACAAAAAAACAAATATATGAAATTGCAAAACAAAAAATGATAGATATGACTGGATCAAATATTGATAAAATAGCAAAAACTATTGAAGGAACCGCTATATCAATGGGAATTACAGTAATACAGGAATAATTATGACAAAAATATCAAAAAAAAAAAAATTCAATCAAAAACTAAGAAACCAAAAAAATACTTATACTATTCAATCCGCAATAAAAATATTAAAAACAATGAAATCTGCTAATTTCGTAGAAAGCGTTGATGCTGCATTTCATTTAAATATCAATCCTAAAAAATCTGAACAAAATATTCGTGGATCGGTACTACTTCCTCACGGAACCGGAAAAAAAATAAAAATAGGCGTGTTTACTACAGGAAAAAATATAGAAATAGCAAAAGAATCTGGAGCTGATTTTGTAGGAATGGAAGATCTAGCAAATGTTATAAAAAAACAAAAAATTATATTTGATATAATCATTGCATCACCGGAAACTATGGAAATAGTAGGAAAATTAGGACCTATATTAGGACCTAAAGGTATTATGCCTAACCCAAAATTTGGAACAGTAACAGAAAATATAAAACAGTCGATACAAGAAGCCCGCCAAGGAAAAGTAAATTACCGGAACGATAAAAGTGGTGTTATACACGGTAACTTCGGAAAAATAAATTTCTCTGAAATTCATTTATATGAAAACTTTTTAACATTATTTAATAATATTAAACAATCTAAACCTAATCAATTAAAAGGAGTGTTATATAAAAAAATCAGCATATCTACTACTATGAGTCCAGGCATTTCTATTAATTATTTAACTCTGTAAAATATAAAATTGTATGCAATAATTACTAATATTTTTATATAAAATAACTCATTCAAAATTAATTATAATGTATAACTATAATCATAAACAATAAAATATTCCTATTCTTACATTTATAATATAAATTATTTATAATTATTTATAAACATTATAATAAAATAGGATAAAAAAATGGCATTGCATAGAAATAAAAAAAAAGACATAATTAAAAAAATTAATAATATTGCAAAAAAATCATTATCTATAATTACAGCTAATCCATCTACAATAGAAGTAAATAAGATTAACAAGCTACGCAAAAAATCTACATTGTTAAATGTAAAAATATATGTAGTAAAAAATACGCTTCTACAAAAATCTTTAATAAAAACAAATTTTTCTAAGCTTATTAGTACATTACATGGACCAAATTTAATAGCTTTTTCTCTACAACATCCGGGCAGTGCTAGTCGATTATTCATACAATTTAATAAAAAAAATCCTCATTTTAAAATAAAAAATGCAATTTACGAAAATAAAATACTTGATTTAAAAGAAATAAATGATCTAGCTTTACTTCCAACATACGCGGAAGCTATTACAAAATTTGTATTATTATTAAAAGAAATATCATTAGGAAAATTTCTACGATTACTTCACCAAGTTACATGTAAATCAAAATAAGAGTCAACACTTTTTTTTCACATATTTTTGACTATTTTAGGAATAACACTGATGTCAATTAATAAAGAAGAAATTTTACATACAATTTCTGAAATGCCAGTAAAAGAAATTATGGAATTAATTTCCATGATAGAAAAAAAATTCAATGTATCATCTAATATTCCTTTAAACGCTGCCAATAACTCCATAGAATCGACTAAAGAAGAAAAAGTTTCTTTTAACGTTAAGCTAAAAACCATAGGTTCTAATAAAGTCTCGATTATAAAAATAATACGTAGTACTACAGGATTAGGATTGAAAGAATCTAAAGATTTAGTAGAATCCGCTCCTACAATTATTAAAGAGAACATAACTAAAGAAAGTGCAGAAAATATATGTAAAATGTTAATAGAATCTGGCGCTACAGCAGAAATTAATTAAAATAAAATTAATGTCTAAATTTATTAAAATATACACAATATACCAGTGACTGGTGATTATTAAGTCACCAGTTCGTTACCTCACACACATATAATCTATTCATAATATTATTTATTTGTACAAAATATTATAAAAATTAAAAATTAATTTTTAATTTTTATTAATATTTATATTTTAAATACATTAAATATAATAAAAATTATTTATTTTTATAATAACATATACATTGGGAAGATAATGGTTTACTCTCACACTGAAAAACAGCGTATACGAAAAAATTTTGGTAAACAACAAAAAATTTTAGAAATTCCATATCTTTTATCTATTCAAATTAATTCATTTAAAAAATTTATTCAATCTAAATCAAAAGAACATCAAGGACTAGAATCTGCTTTTCAATCTATTTTTCCAATTCGAAGCTACAATGGATGTGCTGAATTACAATATGTATCTTATACACTAGGCAAAAAAATATTTGATATGCAAGAGTCGCAAGTTAGAGGTACAACATATTCAGTTCCATTAAGAGTAAAACTAAGATTAATTGTTTATGAAAAAGATTCAAAAAATACCATAGTTAAGTATATTAAAGAACAAGAAGTGTATATGGGTGAATTACCACTAATGACAAAAAATGGAACATTCATTGTTAATGGAACAGAAAGAGTAGTAGTCTCTCAATTACATAGAAGTCCTGGTGTTTTTTTTGATAGTGATAAAGGAAAATCACATTCCTCAGGAAAAATATTATATAACGCAAGAATTATACCATATAGAGGATCTTGGTTAGATTTTGAATTTGATCCTAAAGACCATTTATTTGCACGAATAGATCGCCGTAGAAAAATTCCAATCACAGTTATACTACACGCTTTAAATTTTAGTACTGAAAAAATTCTTGAAAAATTTTTTAAACACGATATTTTTCGTATAAAAAATAACAAAATCACCATAGATTTAGTTCCAAAAAGATTATTGGGACAAATAATACCGTTTGATATTATAAAAAACAAAAAAAAATATTTTAAAAAAGGTACACGCATAAATAATCAACATATCCAAGAATTTAAAAAAAATAATATTACTTCCTTTCATGTTCCAAAAGAATATATTTATGGAAAAACAGTTAGCAAAAACTACATAGATCCGAATACAGGATTAATATTTATTACCGCAAACACTAAATTAACCAAAGAAGATTTTAAAAAAATAAAAAAATTTAATTATAAAAAAATACATGTTTTATTTACTAATGATCGTGATCATGGATCATATATTTCAGATACACTACAAATTGATGCTACTAAAGATAGAAACACAGCTTTAATTGAAATATATAGAATGATGAGACCTGGAGAACCACCAACTAAAGAAGCTACAGAAAATTTATTTAATAATTTATTTTTTTCTAAAGAAAAATATGATTTATCGCCAGTAGGTAGAATGAAGTTTAATAAATCACTGTGTCGTAATACGACATATGGATCTGGAACTTTAGACGAAAAAGATATAGTAGATGTAGTAAGAAAATTAATAAATATACGTAATGGAAAAGGAGAAATTGATGATATTGATCATTTAGGAAATCGTCGTGTTCGATCTGTTGGAGAAATGGTAGAAAATCAATTTAGAATAGGACTGATTCGAGTTGAAAGAGCAGTACGAGAGAGATTATCATCAAGTGATTTAGAAACATTAATGCCGCAAGATATTATTAATGCTAAACCTATTTCTTCTGCAATTAAAGAGTTTTTTGGATCTAGTCAGTTATCTCAATTTATGGATCAAAATAATCCATTAGCTGAAATTACACACAAACGTAGAATTTCTGCTTTAGGAGTTGGAGGGTTAACACGAGAAAGGGCGGGTTTTGAAGTCAGAGATGTACATCCGACTCATTACGGAAGAGTATGCCCGGTGGAAACACCAGAAGGACCAAATATAGGGTTAATTAACTCTTTATCTATATATGCTAGAACTAATCAATACGGTTTTCTAGAAACACCGTATAGGATAATAAAACAGGAAATAGTTACATATGAAATAAAGTATTTATCTGCTATAGAAGAAGGTAATTATATTATTGCACAAGCCAATACAAAAATCAATAAAAAAGGTAAATTTTGTACTGACTTTGTCACATGTCGTCACAAAGGAGAATTTGGTTTATTCCATAAAAAAAAAGTACAATATATGGATGTATCCACTCAGCAAATAGTTTCTGTAGGAGCATCATTGATACCTTTTTTAGAGCATGATGACGCCAATCGAGCTCTTATGGGTGCAAATATGCAAAGACAAGCTGTCCCTGTAATGAAATCAGAAAAACCATTAGTAGGTACAGGTATGGAAAGATCAGTAGCTGTAGATTCAGGAGTTACTATAGTTGCTAAAAGAAGTGGTTTTGTACAGTATGTAGATGCTTCAAAAATTATTATAAATGTTAATCATAAGAATATTACTGCATATGAGTCAGGAATTGATATATATAAATTAACTAAATATATTAGATCTAATCAAAATACCTGTATTAATCAAATACCATGTGTAAATATTAACGATACTATAAAAAAAGGTGATATTCTTGCTGATGGACCGTCTACTGATTTAGGAGAATTAGCTCTCGGACAAAATATGCGCGTAGCTTTTATGCCTTGGAATGGATATAATTTTGAAGATTCTATCCTTATTTCTGAGAAAGTAGTCAAAGAAGATCGGTTTACTTCTATTCACATTCAAGAATTATCCTGTATATGTCGTGATACTAAACTAGGAGTTGAAGAAATCACTGCCGATATACCGAATGTAAGCGAAAATGCTTTACTGAAATTAGACGCTTCAGGAATTATTTATGTAGGCGCTGATGTATCAAGTGGAGATGTATTAGTAGGAAAAGTTACTCCTAAAGGGGAAACTCAGCTGACGCCAGAAGAAAAATTATTAAGAGCTATTTTTGGTGAAAAAGCTTCAGATGTGAAAGATTCATCATTAAGAGTACCTAACGGAGTCAACGGAACTGTAATTGATGTACAAATATTCACTCGTGATGGAATAAAAAAAGATTCACGAACACTAGAAATAGAAGAAATGCTTTTAAAAACAGTAAAAAAAGATTTTCATGACGAATTAAAAATTTTTGAAATAAATATTATCACTCGAATAAAAAATATATTAATTAATTCAAATATATCTATAAATAATTTTAATACCGCATCATTAGATGACTATTTTAAAAAAAACATACAATACACAGACCACATAAACAAAGAAATAAATACATTAAAAAATCAATATCAAAAGTTAAAAAAGGATTTCACAAAAAAAATAAACGAAAAAACTAAAAAAATAAAACAAGGTGATGAATTATCACCCGGAATTTTAAAAATTGTAAAAATTTATCTAGCAGTAAAAAGAAAAATACAACCTGGAGATAAGATGGCAGGACGACATGGAAATAAAGGAGTTGTTTCAAAAATTAATCCTGTTGAAGACATGCCTTATGATAAAGATGGTATACCAATAGATATAGTATTAAATCCGTTGGGTGTTCCATCACGTATGAATTTAGGTCAAATTCTTGAAACACACTTAGGTCTGGCGGCAAAAGGAATCGGAAACATTATAAATGATATGATCCAAAAAAACAAAAAAATTTTTAAAATTCGTCAATTTTTACAAAAAGCATATGATCTTGGAGATAATACATATCAAAAAATTAATTTACATGAATTTTCAGATACAGAAATATTAAAATTAGCACGAAATTTAAGCAATGGTATGCCCATGGCTACCCCAGTATTTGATGGGGCAAAAGAAAACGAAATAAAAGAATTATTAAAAATGGGAAATTTTTCTACCTCGGGACAGATTACTTTATTTGACGGACGTACAGGAGAAAAATTTGAACGAAAAGTAACTGTCGGGTACATGTATATGTTAAAACTAAATCATTTAGTAGATGATAAAATGCATGCAAGATCAACCGGTTCATATAGCTTAATTACACAACAACCATTAGGTGGAAAAGCACAATTTGGTGGACAAAGATTTGGAGAAATGGAAGTATGGGCTTTAGAAGCATATGGTGCATCACATACATTACAGGAAATGTTAACAGTCAAATCCGATGATGTAGCTGGAAGAACTAAAATGTATAAAAATATAGTTAGCGGAAAATATAAAATGGAACCAGGAATGCCAGAATCATTTAATGTTCTAATAAAAGAAATACGTTCCTTAGGAATTAATATTGACTTAAACAATGATTAATATAAAAAATTTATTTTTTAATACTCGATCATAGATATAATTTTTATTATCATCCTATTTTACCAACTATTTATATATTTTATAAGAAACAATCCATGAAAGATATATTAAAAATTTTTAAAAAAAAAAATAAAATTGAAGAATTTGATTCCATTCAAATTTCATTAGCATCTCCAGAAATTATACGATCTTGGTCTTTTGGAGAAGTTAAAAAACCTGAAACAATAAATTATCGAACTTTTAAGCCTGAACGCGATGGATTATTTTGTTCACGTATTTTTGGACCTATAAAAGATTATGAATGTTTATGCGGAAAATATAAACGTTTAAAACACCGAGGTGTAGTATGCGAAAAATGCGGTGTTGAAGTTACAAAAAGTACAGTTCGTCGAGAAAGAATGGGGCATATTGAATTAGCTGCTCCTATTGCACATATATGGTTTTTAAAATCATTACCCTCTAGAATAGGTCTACTAATAGATATACCCTTACGGGATATAGAACGAGTATTGTATTTTGAATCATATATTGTAATAAATTCTGGAATAACTAGTTTAGAAAAATATCAAGTATTAACAGAAGACCAGTATATACAAGCAATAGATGAATTTGGAGATGATTTTGAAGCAAAAATGGGAGCAGAAGCTATACAAAAGATTTTAAAAAAAATGAATTTAAAAAATATTTGTTTAAAATTAAAAAAAGAACTACTAAAAACTAACTCTGAAACAAAAAGAAAAAAAGTTACAAAAAGAATAAAACTTATTGAGTCTTTATTAGTTTCTAAAAATAAACCAGAATGGATGATTTTAACTGTATTACCCATCTTACCTCCAGATCTAAGACCTTTAGTTCCTCTAGATGGTGGTAGATTTGCAACTTCTGATTTAAATGATTTATATAGACGAGTAATTAACCGAAATAATAGATTAAAAAGATTATTAGAATTATCGGCTCCAGATATAATAATAAAAAATGAAAAAAGAATGCTACAAGAAGCAATTGACGCACTATTGGATAACGGAAGACGTGGTCGATCTATTACAGGTTCGAATAAAAGACCTTTAAAATCTTTAGCTGATATGATTAAAGGAAAACAAGGTAGATTTAGACAGAACTTGTTAGGAAAAAGAGTAGATTATTCCGGTCGTTCAGTAATTACTGTAGGTCCATATTTACATTTAAATCAATGCGGAATACCTAAAAAAATGGCTTTAGAATTATTTAAACCATTTATATACGGAAAACTAGAACAAAGAAATCTCGCTACAACTATTAAATCTGCAAAAAAAATGGTAGAACAAGAAGAACCGATTGTTTGGGATATATTAGACGAAATTATTCGTAAACATCCTATTTTACTAAATCGTGCACCTACATTGCATCGATTAGGCATACAAGCTTTCGAACCTATTTTAATAGAAGGAAAAGCAATACAGCTGCATCCATTAGTATGTGCTGCATACAATGCTGATTTTGATGGAGATCAAATGGCTATTCACATTCCATTAACAAAGTCGGCTCAAAAAGAGGCGCGATTGCTAATGATGTCAACTAAAAATATATTATCCCCAGCTAATGGGGAGCCTATCATTGTTCCATCTCAAGATGTAATTTTAGGCATATATTACATGACACGAAAAAAAATCAATGGAAAAGGAGCCGGCATGTTGCTCTCTTCTTCTAAAGAAGCCGAACGTATGTATACTTTAGGATCAGTGGACTTGCATTCTATCGTTAATATCCGTATATCCGAGTATATTAAAAATGATGACAATAATCTAGTAGAACAAAAAAAAATCATTGAAACTACTATAGGCAGAGCTATTTTTTGGACTATTATACCTCCAGGATTACCATTTAAAATGGTAAATAAAACATTAAAAAAAACAGATATATCGAATATTTTGAATCTTTGTTATCGAATTTTAGGATTAAAAGAAACAGTTAATTTAGCTGATCAAATTATGTACACGGGATTTTCATATGCAGCAAAATCTGGTGTTTCTGTTGGAATTAATGATATTATCATACCAAAAAACAAAAAGAACATTCTATTTGAAGCAGAAAAAGAAGTGTCGGAAATACATAAACAATTCCAGACTGGACTAGTGACTGCAAGTGAACGATATAATAAAATAATAGATATTTGGGCTGATGCAAATGAAAATATTGCAAAATCCATGATGAAAAATTTATCACACGATATTTTTTATGGTAAAAATCAACAAGAAATAAAACAAAAATCCTTTAACAATATTTTTATCATGGCTGATTCTGGAGCAAGAGGTTCTGCTGCTCAAATTAGACAATTAGCCGGAATGCGAGGTCTAATGGCAAAACCTGATGGTTCCATCATAGAAACACCAATAACAGCAAATTTTAGAGAAGGATTAAACGTACTACAATATTTTATTTCTACTCATGGAGCAAGAAAAGGATTAGCTGATACTGCTTTAAAAACTGCTAACTCAGGTTATTTAACTAGAAGACTAGTAGACGTAGCACAAGATTTAGTAGTTACAGAAACTGATTGTAAAACTCGCAAAGGAATTTCAATGAGTCCGTTGATTGAAGGAGGAGATGTTAAAGAACCCCTTAGAGAAAGAGTGTTAGGACGTATAACTGTAGAAGATATTCATTACTTAGACTCTAAAAAAATTATGATACCACAAAATACATTATTAAATGAAAAATGGTGTAATATTTTAGAAAAAAATCATATAGAGACAATCAAAGTAAGGTCAGTAGTACATTGCGAAACAAATTTTGGAGTATGTTCATACTGCTACGGACGTGATTTAGCTAGAGGAAAATTGGTTCACAAAGGAGAAGCAATCGGTGTGATTGCAGCTCAGTCTATTGGTGAGCCTGGCACACAGTTAACTATGCGTACATTTCACATTGGAGGAGCTGCTTCAAAAGTAGCTTCTGAATCTAGTATTCAAATTCGCAAAAATGGATTAATTCATTTAAATCGAGCAAAATCTGTAATAAACTCAGATGGAAAAATAGTTATAATTTCAAGAAATGTTGAATTAAAAATGATAGATAAAGCAGGGAAAACACAAGAAAGTTATAAAATACCATATGGATCAATACTAACAAAAGGAGAAGGTGAAAAAGTTAAATCCGGAGAAATAATCGCACGATGGGATCCACATACTATTCCCGTAATTACCGAAGTAAGCGGATATATTCAATTTATTGATATTATTGATGGAAAAAGTGTTACAAAACAAACCGATGAATTAACAGGTTTATCTTCTATCGTCATTCTTGACACATCAGAAAGAAATATACAAGGAAAGGATTTAAAACCTTCTTTAAAAATTGTCAATAAAAAAGGTTCTGATATATTTATACCTGGTACCGATATGCCAGCTCAATATTTTTTACCTGGAAAATCAATTGTACAATTAGATAATGGAATGAAAATATCTTCAGGAGATACATTAGCTCGAGTTCCTCAAGAATCAGCAGGAACAAAAGATATTACAGGAGGTTTACCTCGAGTCGCAGATTTATTTGAAGCTAGAAAACCTAAAGAATTAGCCATTTTAGCTGAAATTAACGGAATTATTTCTTTTGGAAAAGAAACTAAAGGAAAAAGAAGATTAATTATAACTCCTCCAAATGGAAATAACGTTTATGAAGAAATGATACCAAAATGGAGACAATTAAATGTCTTTGAAGGAGAAAGAGTCGAAAAAGGAGATACGATTTCTGATGGACCGGAATCTCCGCATGATATCTTAAGATTAAGAGGTATACAAGCTGTTACTAACTATATAGTAAATGAAGTACAAGAAGTATATCGATTACAGGGTGTAAAAATAAATAATAAACATATTGAAGTTATAATTAGACAAATGTTACGAAAAGCTACTATAACGAATTCCGGTGATTCTAATTTTTTACCAGGTGAACAAACAGAGTATTCTAGTATTATGTTAGAAAACAAAAAACTCGTAACTAAAAAGAGAAAAATAGCAAGATTTTCTCGTGATTTACTTGGTATTACAAAAGCATCTTTAGCCACTGAATCATTTATTTCAGCGGCATCATTTCAGGAAACTACACGTGTGTTAACAGAATCTGCTGTAGCTGGAAAAAAAGACAAATTACGTGGATTAAAAGAAAATGTAATTGTTGGTAGATTAATTCCAGCTGGAACAGGATACAAATATCATAAAAAAAGATTAAAAACAAAAACCAAAAATTCCTCACACCGACAAAAAAATACTACATCTATTAGTCCTGAAGAAGCAGCGGCAAATTTATCTGAATTATTAAATGCTACTGAAAAAATTAACAATAATTTATAATAATATAATTCGAGCTGATTGTATTAACAGCTCGATATTTTAAATTATATTCAAATATATAAATAATATTTATATTATTAAATATAAACAATAAAAATAAATACAAACTATAATATACATTATATGTTTAATGAGATAAAATCATCAAAAATCTTTAATAAATATGTTATGCATAAGAACTCTATGAACAAACCACTAAATACAATTAATATTTCATCAAATCGCATTAAGTGGAATGTATAACAACACTTATTCTTTTAAGAATTTTTTTCGAATATTTTTAGTAGCTTGTATCATATTTTGTAAAGCTAATAATGTTTCCATCCAATTACGAGTTTTTAAACCACAATCTGGATTTACCCATAACTGTTGTATAGGAATATATTCTATCGCTTTAATTAATAACTTTTCAATCCAATCAATGGTAGGAATATTTGGAGAATGAATATCATATACTCCTGGACCAATATCATTAGGGTATTTAAATGTTTTAAAAAATTCTAATAAATCCATATCTGAACGAGATGTTTCAATAGTAATTACATCAGCATCTAAATCTACTATGGCAGGCATAATATCATGAAACTCACAATAACACATATGTGTATGAATTTGCGTACTATCTTTTACTCCAGATGAACATAACTTAAATGCTTTCACTGCCCATGATAAATAATAGTCCCGGTAACATTTTCTTAACGGTAATCCTTCTCGTAAAGCAGGCTCATCAATTTGAATAATATTAATACCAGAATTTTCTAAATCTAACACTTCATCTCTCAAAGCTAAAGCAATTTGCTGAGCGATACACTCTTTAGAAATATCTTCACGAGGAAAAGACCAACATAAAATTGTAACTGGTCCTGTTAACATAGCTTTAACTGGTTTATTAGTTAATGATTGAGCAAATTTTGACCACATAACTGTAATAGGAGTAATTCGACTAATATCTCCTACAATAACCGGAGGTTTAACACATCGTGAACCATAACTTTGTACCCAACCATATTGCGTAAATACAAAACCTTCTAAATACTCACTAAAATATTCAACCATATCATTTCTTTCAGGTTCGCCGTGTACTAAAACATCTAATCCTAATTTTTCCTGTTGAATAATATTATTTTTGATGTGTATTTTTAAGTTATTCTCATAATCTGATTGACTAATCTTCTTATTTTTATAATCTAATCGTAACTTTCTAATATCTATTGTTTGCGGAAAAGAACCAATTGTAGTAGTAGGTAAAATTGGTAGATTTAATTGTTTCTTTTGAATCACTGAACGTATAGTAAAATCATTCTGTCTTTTCATTTGATCAGAAGAAATTTGTAATACACGTTTTTGCACTACAACATTATTAACTATATTAGATGATTTATATGCATCAATAGGTTTAATCCAACGATGTATTTCTTTAATATCTAAATTTTTATTTAATACACGAGATAAAATAGATATTTCTAAACATTTTTGTATTCCAAATGAAAACCAAGATTTCACAAAATCTGTTAAATTATCTTCTAATGATATATCTAAAGGAACATGCAAAAGTGAACAAGATGTACTAATCCAGAAAATACGGTTAACTTTTTTAAATACATTTAATTTCGTATACCATTTCAATAAATCTGTTTTCCAAATATTACGTCCGTTAACTACTCCTAATGATAACAAGAATTTTTCGTTAAAATAATTATGTAATTGACATATATCATATTTTCCCGCAACTAAATCAATGTGTAAACCATCAATTGATAATTTATTAATTATATCTATATTATTATGTATATCACCAAAATATGTGGATAACATAATTTTTATTTTATTATTTTTTAATGTTTTATAAACATCAATACAAGCTTTTTTCCATTGTGTAGGAATGTCTAGGACTAAAATAGGTTCATCAATTTGAATCCACTCAATATTTCTGCTAGATAATTCTATTAATACTTCTTTATAAATAGGTAATATTTTTTCTAAAAGATCTAACTTATTAAAAGTAACTCCTTTAACTTTACCTAACCATAAATATGTAAGTGGTCCTAATAAAACTGGTTTTACTGTATATCCTAATGATAATGCTTCATCAGTTTCTTCTAAAATCTGTTTCCAGGCAAAATCAAAATTCTGATTACAGGATAATTCAGGTACAATAAAATGATAATTTGTATCGAACCATTTAGTCATTTCAGAAGCAGAACAATTTTTATCAATTACTTTCGATCCTCTAGCTATTCTAAATAAAGTATCTAAATCTAACTTAGATTTATCTATTTGATGTCTTTTAGGAACATTATTAATCATCATACTAATGTTCAAAACATGATCATACCATGCAAAATCACCTACAGTTACATAATCTAAACCACAATCAACTTGATGTTTCCAGTTACTATATCTAATATTTTTACCTACTGCCAATAAATCATGTAAAGTAATTTTTTTTAACCAATAATTTTCTAAAGCAAACTTTAATTCACGATGCGCACCAATTCTAGGAAATCCTAGTACATGATTTTTTATAGCCATACATGTTTTTCCTGTTTTAATATTCATGAAAAAAAAACAAACACTAAAATAATTAACTGTTTAAGTTATCTAAAACGGATAACTATCTGTTACTCACATACATAAAAAAATATTATTACAAAAATTTCTAATATAAATTATCTATACCAAATCCGTTTCAATTAATATTATTAATATATATTAAAATATATAATATGTACTTTTACTACCTAATAATTATTAATATTTCAAAAAATATTAATAATTTATTTAAAAAAAAAGATACAAAATCACTTATTAATACAATCTCTCAAAATTTAATTTATTGTATAAACATTTATAATAAAAAATATAAATATTAAAATATTTAAAAATAAAACATTCAAAATTATGAAAAATCTATCATTCGTAATAATACAACATCATGAACATACTGATAGTAAAAAATATATTAATATTATCAAAATCAGCACTCAATACTTTTTTATATTATTATAAAAAATTAATAAAAAAAATTATTAACATTTTTATATATAAAGACATATATTAAAAAAATATGTCAATATATTAAATATTTTTTAAAAAAAAGAAATAGAAATTCAAGAATAAATACTAACCATTCAAAAAAAATACATTATAAATAATAATTATGCTTCAATCGCTATTTTTAATTTTTTCATAGCATTTTTTTCTAACTGACGAACCCGTTCAGCTGAAATTCCGTAATCTTGAGCAATAACCTGTAATGTAATCTTAGAACTATTTTTATTTAACCAACGTCTTTTAATAATTTGTTGACTTCTTTCATCTAGTACTAGTAATGCATTACTTAATTTATTAGAAGCGTGTAAGGCCCAGTTATCTTGTTCGACTTTCATTGCAAAATTTGATTTTTTATCTTCTAAATAAAGAGAGGAACGTGTGTTATTTGTAGAATAATCAGATTGAGAATCTGAAGATGTAATATCTAAAGTTATATCTTGAGCAGACATTCTTGCTTCCATTTCTTTTACTTCTTGCCGACTAACACCTAATTCACGTGCAACAATATCTATTTCATGACGATTAAACCAACCTAATCTTTTTTTAGATTTCCTTAAATTAAAAAATAATTTTCGTTGTGCTTTGGTTGTAGCAACCTTAACTATTCGCCAGTTTTTTAAAACATATTCATGAATTTCAGATTTTATCCAATGTACAGCAAATGAGACTAAACGAACATTAATATTAGGATTAAAACGCCTAATAGCTTTCATTAAACCAATATTTCCTTCTTGAATTAAATCAGCTTGTGGTAAGCCATATCCTGAATAATTTTTAGCAACATGAATTACAAATCTCAAATTTGATAAAATTAATAATTTTGCTGACTCTATGTCTCTATAAAAAAATAATTTTTCTGCAAGTAACTTTTCTTTTTCAGACGATAATATAGAAAAAGAATTCGCCATACGAATATAGGCATCTAAACTACCAATATTTAAAAAACTAATTGTGTGAACTTGATGTTTTATTTTTTTCATTTTATCCTAAAAGTACAATATAAACTGTGTATTTTGATTAAACTATAAATCTATTGATCAATTAACACATTAATATGATTTAACTAATATTAAAAAAACTATCAACAAATTTTATACTGTCAAAAGGTGAAAAATCTGTTATTTTATTTCCTGTACCAACAAAACAAATAGGAATTGTTAACTCATTAGAAATTGAAAAAATAATTCCACCTTTAGCTGTACCATCTAATTTAGTAATAATCGATCCGGTAACAGGAAGATTAGAAGAAAAAACCCTAGCTTGTTCTATAGAATTTTGACCAATTCCAGCATCTAATACCAAAAATATTTCATGCGGTGCTGTAGGATGACACTTATTAATTACTCGATTAATTTTTTGTAATTCCTGAATTAAATGATTTTTATTATGTAAACGACCAGCAGTATCAATAATCAAAATGTTCTTGTTTTGTTTTATGGATTCTTTAATTGCATCAAATATCACTGAAGCAGGATCTGAACCTAGGGGTTTAGAAAAAACTGGAATATCATATAATGCACCTAAATCTATCAACTGATCAATTGCAGCAGATCTATAAGTATCACCTGCAGCAACCATAGTAGAATAACCAAGTTTTTTATAATGATATGCTAATTTTGTCACAATAGTAGTTTTCCCTACACCATTAACTCCAATAACCAAAATTATAAATGGCATTTTTGTTTCAGAAATCCTACAATGTTTATCTTTAGATATAACTAACATATTTAATAATAAATTTTTAAAATGTATAATAGCTTTTTTAGAATTTATTAAATTTTTTCTTTTAATATGTGTTTTGAATATTTGCAGAATTTTTTCAGTAGCAGTTATCCCGAAATCAGATGATAATAATAAATTTTTTAATTCTTTAAGCATCTGTTCATCTAATTTTGACGAATAAAAAATACTATTTATTTTATTAATAAAAAAATTTTTGGTACTATGTATATAGCTATTAAAAAAAGAACCGATTTTATAATTAGGCGAATTTGAAATAGAATCTTTTAAACAGGTTTTTTTTTTATTTTCAGAAGTATTATTCTGATTTTTTTTTCCAAAAAAAGATTTCAAACTAGAAAAAAAATTTTTTTTTTATTACACATATAAACCTCAATTTTTTATTATTATTATACTTATAATATTTTATTTAAAAAATTCTACAAAAACATTATAAAGATGAAAAAACAAATAAAAAAACAAAAAAAAATTCGTATTACTGGTGGATTTTTAAAAAATAGAGTATTACATTCGGTTAATAAGATAAATGTAAGACCAACTAGAAATCGTATTAAACAAGTATTATTTAATTGGTTACAAAAATATATAAAAAACTCCATATGTTTAGATTGTTTTTCTGGAAGCGGGAACTTAAGTATAGAATCAGTATCTCGATTGGCTACATCAGTTACAGCTTTAGAAAAAAAATATATATTAGTCAATAAACTAAAAAACACACTAAAAATTTTTTCTATTACTAATATATCAGTTTTTCACACTAATACTTTGCGGTGGTTAAAAAAAACTGGTACACCATATGATATTATTTATTTAGATCCACCTTTTTATAATAAAATATTGCTTAATAAATCTATTCAATATCTAGAAAAATATAATTGGATTAATAAAGATTCCATTATATATATTGAACACATAGATAATAATATTTATATACCCAAAACATGGAAATTAATAAAAAACAAAAAAATAGGAATAGTATCATTTTCATTATTTTATAAAAAAAATTATACAATTTAATACAGTAAATTAAATATAATCTTACACATATTACTATACATTCAATGAAAATCTTATATTTACGATTATAATAACATATAATTAATAAAATTTACATAAAACAATCATCAATTAAAATTTATTATATCATAAAAGTTATAGTTAAAATTATGTTTTAAGTAAGAAATAACAGAAAATTTTTAAAAATTACTATAAGTATTAGTACTAATAAAACGTGGAGAAATAAATACTATAAATGAATAATTTTTTAAAAAAACTAAAAAAAATCATGCCTGCCTATATAGAACCAAAATTTTTTAATGATAAAGAATTATTATTATGGAACCAAGAACAAGGAAAAAAATATTCTGAATCCATTATTCAAAAAAATAAAGCTTCAAAAATACAAAGAATTTTAGGTCGATCCGGAATACGAGAATTATATAAAAATTGTTCTTTCGAAAACTATAAAATAAATCATGAAGGACAAAAAAACGTTTTATACGCTGCTCGCAGCTATGCAGAAAATTTTAAAAATAGTATTTCTAGTTTTATATTTTCAGGTCGACCTGGAACCGGAAAAAATCATTTAGCTTCAGCTATTGGAAATTATTTAATTTTACGAGGAAATGATATATTAATAATTACAGTTGCAGATCTTATGTCAACCCTGAAAAGTACTTTTAATCAGTCATCTTCAAAAATAACTGAAGAAAAATTATTATATAACTTTAGTACAGTAGACCTACTTATAATCGATGAAATTGGCATGCAAACAGAATCTAGGTATGAAAAAATGATTATTAATCAGATTATAGATAGAAGATCATCTTCTCGAAAACCTACCGGTATTTTATCTAATTTAAACCATAAAAGATTAAATAATCTACTGGGGGAAAGAGTTCTTGATAGAATGAGTTTAGGAAACAGTTTATGGTTAAAATTTGAATGGGAAAGTTATAGAAAAAAAATACAAACAAACCAACTTTAATTATTAATAATAAATATTATAATTGTTATGTTAATGATTTATACGAGATATATATTTTCCAAGACGAGTATCTATTTTAATAAAATCACCTTTTTTGATAAATAAAGGAACACGAACAGAAACGCCTGTTTCTACAAAAACTAATTTACTAGTAGAATTAACAGTATCTCCTTTTACTGTAATATCAATGTCTTGAACTCTTAAAATTATAAACGTATTGGTATGAACAGAAATAGGAGAATTATTCCATAAAATAATTTTACAACTAGAAGAATTAATTAACCATTTTTCGCATCCATACAAAAATTTTTTTAAAACATGGATATGTTCAAAACTTTTTTTATTCATAAATATCCAAATAAATCCATTATTATATAAATAAATTGCAGTAATTTCTGTAATATCAGTAGAATAAAAAATATCTGTTGCTTTAACAGTTTTACTTAATATTTTTCCAGTTAATAACTGCTTTAATTTAATTCTAACAAATGCTTGTCCTTTTCCTGGTTTTATAAATTCACTATATTGAATTTCATATGGTTGATTTTTTATTAAAATTTTTAAACCTGACTTTAAAGAAGTACCGCTATAAGTTGTCATAACATATATCTCAAAATATCAATATAATCCCTTGTTCTCATAATTATTTATTGTAGAGAACAAGGAGACTATCAGTATATAAAATAGTGTAATTACATTATTTCTATTTTTACTGTAGTAATATTTTTAATTAATGTAAAATTAAAAAAAACCTCTACATCATACCACCCATACCGCCACCCATACCACTGCCCGGTGGAGTACTTAAATCAGACGAAGATTTTTCATCTTTAGGAAGATCTGTAACCATACATTCTGTAGTAATCATTAATCCAGCAACTGAAGCTGCATATTGTAATGCAGATCTAGTAACTTTTGTAGGATCTAGGATACCGAACATTATCATATCACCATACTCATCGGTAGCTGCATTATAACCATAATTACCACGTCCATCTTTTACATTATTAGTTACAACTGATGGTTCTTCACCAGAATTCGCAACAATTTGACGTAAAGGAGCTTCCATAGCACGTAAAGCAACCCGTATTCCTACATTTTGATCTTCATTTTGACCGTTAATACGAGAAATTTTTTCTGCTACTCGTACTAGGGCAACGCCTCCTCCAGGTACTACTCCTTCTTCTACTGCTGCTCGAGTTGCATGTAAAGCATCCTCTACACGAGCTTTTTTCTCTTTCATTTCTACTTCAGTTGCAGCACCAACTTTTAATACCGCTACACCACCAGATAATTTTGCTAAACGTTCATTTAATTTTTCTTTATCATAATCAGATGTAGCTTCATGTATTTCTTGTCGAATTTGGTGAATACGGTCTTTAATACTATTTTTGTCACCATTACCACCAATTATAGTGGTTGAATCTTTATTAATTACTACGCGTTTTGCTTGACCAAGATCTTCTAAAGAAGATTTTTCTAATTCCATCGCTAATTCTTCTGATATAACTGAACCTCCAGTAAGAATAGAAATATCTTGTAACATTGCTTTTCTACGATCACCAAAACCAGGCGCTTTAACTGCAGAAACCTTAACAATTCCCCTCATAGAGTTTACTACTAAAGTTGCTAAAGCTTCTCCTTCTAAATCCTCTGCAATAATTAATAATGGTTTACTAGATTTAGCTACTGATTCCAAAATAGGTAATAACTCACGAATATTTGAAATTTTTTTATCTGCCATTAAAATATATGGATTATCTAATTCTACTAATCCAGTATCAGGTTTATTAATAAAATAAGGAGACAAGTATCCTCTATCAAATTGCATTCCTTTTACTACTTCTAACTCGTTTTGTAAACCCGTACCTTCTTCAACAGTAATAACCCCATCATTCCCAACTTTTTCCATAGCTTCAGCAATTAAACTACCAACTTTTTCATCTGCATTAGCAGAGATAGTTCCTACTTGCGTAATCGCTTTTGAATCAGAACACGGAACTGATATTTTTTTTAATTCATCAACAGCATGAATTACTGCTTTATCAATACCTCTCTTTAAATCCATAGGATTCATTCCTGCAGCTACTGCTTTTAAACCTTCATTTACTATAGACTGAGCTAATAAAGTTGCAGTAGTAGTTCCATCACCGGCTGCATCATTTGCCTTAGAAGCAACTTCTTTAACCATCTGAGCACCCATGTTTTCAAATTTATCTTCTAATTCAATTTCTCGTGCTACAGATACACCATCTTTAGTAATACTTGGTGGACCAAAAGATTTATCCAATACAACATTTCTACCTTTAGGACCCAGTGTAACTTTTACTGCATCAGCTAAAACATTAACACCTCGAAGCATTTTAATTCGAGCTTCATTACCAAATTTTACGTCTTTTGCTGCCATTTGAAATGTCCTCAAAATTTAAAATTTTTAGTTAATATGATTATGAAATTATTATTCTTCTACAATTGCTAAAATATCACTTTCAGTCAGAATTAATATTTCTTCATTATCAATAGTTTCAGTTTTTGCACCATAACCTTCATTAAATATAACAACATCACCAATTTTTACATCTAATTTTTTAATAATTCCACTATCTAAAATTCGACCTTTACCTACTGATAAAACTACTCCTCGAGTAGATTTTCCAGCTGCAGATCCAGTTAAAACAATGCCGCCAGCAGATTTTGATTCAGCTTCATTACGTTTAACAATTACTCTGTCATGCAATGGACGAAGCTTCATAATATGATCCTCTCTAGTAAAGTACGCGTTGTCGTGTTACGTAATCAGTGAGTAAACCAATATTTTGTTAATATACTCTTGTATTTTAAGAATATATGGACCTATATCAAGAATTTCAAGGGTATATTTAATTTTTATTTAATTTTTCAATAAAAAATATTGGACAATCAAAAAAAATAATGAGGTATTTATATACCTAAACTATATTCTATATATAACTACGTAAGGTATATGTTAGAAAAAAATAGAATTTTATATCACATAAAATTCTATTAAAAATCTAACTTATACATTACTATAAAAATAGTATCATAATACAATTTTAAAAATTTTATTTTATAAAAATATTGACAAAACAAGTATTTTAATGTTTAATCATTTTAATGCCCGGATAGCTCAGTCGGTAGAGCAGGGGACTGAAAATCCCCGTGTCGGTGGTTCAATTCCGCCTCCGGGCATATTTATATAAACATATTCATTCATAAAAATTTTTTATTTTCCAATACAAAAATTAGAAAAAATTTTATTTAATAAATCATCATTACTAAAATGACCTGTAATACTTAACAAACAATTCATTGATAAACGTATATTTTCTGATAATAATTCAATATTATTTCTTATATACCAATCTTTGTTTCCTTCTATTAAATATTTTAATGATTTTTCTAACTCTAAAATATGTCTACGTCTTGCTAAAAAAACACTTTCAACGTTATTTTTAGTATATAAAATCGCATTAATTATTTTTTTTAATCTATTTAATCCTAATTGTTTTCTAACTGACAAATAAACACACTGGAATTTTTTATGTATAATTTCTAATCGTGATTTTTGTTTAATGAGATCTATTTTATTAAAAATAAATGTAATAGTTTGATTAATATGTAAATTTTTAATACTCTTTAATATAACTTCATTATTTTTTTTTTGATTATGTAAAACATCCAAAACAAAAAAAATATGGTTGCAACTGCGAATACTTTTTTCTGCTAACTGAATACCTATATTCTCAATAACATCGTGACTTTTACGCAAACCTGCAGTATCTATAAGTTCATAACATATACCATTTGACCATATATCTTTACATATTAAATCACGTGTAGTACCCGGAATATCTGTAACAATAGAAACTTTTTGATCAGATAAATAATTAAATAAACTAGATTTACCTACATTAGGTAGTCCAGCAATTACAATCTTTATACTTTTTTGTAAAGCATGACTTTTACGCGCTGTATCTGTCAATTTTTGTAGTAATACAATAATTTTAGCTAAATCAGGCATGAGATCTGAATGTTCATAAGGACTATCCATCTCATCAGGAAAATTAATAATCGCTTCTATTTGAGAATAAAAAACTTTTAATAAATCAATAATTACACGTATTTTTTCTGAGAAACTACCAGATAAAGAAAGTAAGGAAGCTTGTATTGATAATTTAGATTGTGCATTGATTAAATCACTAATTGCTTCCGCTTGAATTAAATCTATTTTTTTATTTAAAAAAGCTCTTTCTGAAAATTCACCAGGACGTGCTAAACGAACATCATTCATACGCACTATATTTTCTATAATTACATCTAATAAAACTGGATTTCCATGACCTTGAAACTCTAAAACGTCTTCTCCAGTAAATGACCTAGGAGCAGGAAAAAATAATGCAATGCCATAATCAATAATATTCCCTTGAAAATCTAAAAATGATACTTTATGTGCAAAACGTTCCTTCATTGAAATATTTAAAAATTTTTTCATTATTTTTAAAACAGAAGAACCGGAAATTCTTATAATTCCAATACCTGACCGACCAAAAGCCGTAGCTGGAGCTACAATAGTTTCATTAAATATCATACTTTATTTGTACTCTAAAAATATAAAAAAATTATTTTTTTAATATAATGATTAATTATTATTTATATAAATATTATTAATTATATTTATTATTTTTAAAAAAATTTCGACGTATAATCCATTGCTGTAAAAAAGTCATTAAATTACTAGTGATATAATACAAGATTAAACCAGATGGAAGCCAAAATAAAAAAAAAGTACATAAAAAAGGCATAATACATGAAAAATTTTTCTTTTTTATAATATTATTATAACTTAATTCATGATATTGTGTTAATAAAATACTCAGAATCACACAAACCGGAAGTACATAATACGGATCATAACTAGATAAATCTTTAATCCAAAAAATAAAAGGTGCATTTTTTAATTCCACTGCAGAAACTAATACATAGTAAAATGATAAAAAAACAGGTACTTGTAATATTATAGATAAAAAACTAAAAAAAGGATTAATTTTCTTAGATTTATATAAAGATAAAATTTTTTTATTTATTACTCTAGAGTCATTACAAAATTGATTTTTTATTTTCTGTGTTTCTGGTTGTAAAGTTTTCATATGCAACATAGATATATATTGTAATCTAGTTACTGGATACATAATTATTTTTACTAAAATAGTCACGAAAATAATAGTTATACCCCAATTATGAAAAAAACCATAAAAAAAGGTCAACAATCTAAAAACAGGATAGGAAATTATATTTAATTTTGCATATTTTATTATAAATTGCAAATTTTTTGAGAAAAATAACATAATATTTTTTACTACAGTGCTAAACCACGCATTACTAAACAATTTATAAAGATAATAAAATTGAAAATGATATATTTTTGATAATAATCTAATTAATATAATACTATTATTAACTTTATTTACAAAAACGACAAATTGATCATAAATATGAGAAATCCAAATTGTTAAAAATTTTCTTTGCATTATAACTATCCAATTAATATTAATTATGATGTGTATATTTTTTATACTAGATATTACTAAAAATAATATTTTAATAATGTCTGTAAGTATTAAAAACAGTTACTTGATAATTCTTTATATATAAAAATTTTTAAAAAATACTTATTAAATAATTTCTTATAGTATACTCCATAAAAAATTATACACTAAATGTGTATTATTGTGTACGATACACAATCTTTTCTTATGCCATACAAATAATGTACTAAAGAATTAATTTTTGTTAAAAAAATTATAAATAAAATTTTGTTATATTAACATTTTTATTTTTTGAAAATTAAATAAAAATATATATAAAGTAAAATTTTTTATACTGTGTAGCAGTTTTATGTTTTTTATAATATTAAAATTATTTTTATTTAATGATTTACTAGTTATTTTATAAAAAAAATTTTTTATAATTTTAAAATCAATTGATGAATATTTTGTATTTAAAAAATCACTATTTTTTAATGTATTTAAAGATGCGACTAGATCTTTTAAAAAACCAATGTCTAAGAAAATTAAACCGTTTGGTACATTAATTAATTGAATATTACTATTATTATTAATATCATAAACTTTATGTACAAAACTATTTATCTTTACATTATTTTGATTTATAGAAGCATGTGTATTCCAAAAATTCCATATCAAAAAAGAAAAAATAACACAAGATATTATAAAAAAAATACGTTTCAGATATATCATAAAATTTTCTCACTACTTAAAATTAAAAACAAACTATTATAAATTGATGATATATAAATTTATGTTATAATTTATTTATATTCAAGACATTATCTTTACTTTTATAAGACCATAACTGTTTTAAAAAATAAAATATTTTATTATTATTTAATAAATGAATATTTTTTTTAACAATTATTATAAAATCCATCAATAATAAATTATGTTGTACTAATCGAAAACTCTCTTTAACAAGACGTTTAATTCGATTACGATCATGTGACCGTGCAACATTTTTTTTAGAAACAGAAACTCCTAGTCTAGGAAATTGTAAATAATTTATATACATAAACATTAAAAAATTTTTTGTATGAATTCTATAATTTTTATTATAAATTTTTTGAAACTGAACGTTTAACAACAAACGTGATTTCTTTTTTAAAAAAAATCGTGACATATTCATTACTTTTATAAAAATGTTTTATACACATAATACCGAGCGCAATTTTGAACGTCTGTGCGATAAAATATCTCGACCACTCTTAGAGGACATACGAGCACGAAAACCATGTGTACGATTACGTTTAATATTAGAAGGTTGAAAAGTACGTTTCATATAAATATTCCTATTTTTATACAAATAAAATACATAAATATGTACCGGCTACACAATAGCGTACCTGTATATTATGTAATAATATATCATGTTATACATGTAACATGTTTAAATTAATTACATTAGATTTATTAATAAAATACTTTAATATAAATAATACATTATTATAATAACATTTTTATAAAAATATATAAAAATACTAATTTAAAAAAATAAATATATTGTTAACGTGAAAAATGCTAACATAATAATTATTTATCTAAATCGTTAATTAAATTAAAAAATTTAAACAGTTAAAAGAATATCATAAAAAATAATATCGATATATATTTATATATAATTTTTAAAATAAAATTTACTACTAAAATTCAATATATTAATACTTTTAAAAAAAATTAAAAAATATAATTATTATTATGTATACATTTAAAAAAATTATATATATTAATTGTAATATAAAATATCAAAAAAATCTAAAAATCATTATATCAAATAATATAAACAATAACCATTATTTAACATAGAACATATTTTATATAAGATTTTTAACATTAAAAAACAAAAATCAGTATAAACTAAAAAATCAAAAAATTAAAAATAATATTAAAACTATCAAAAAAAAACCATCAAAAAAATCACTTTTAAAAAATGATATTCAAATCAACTATCAGTTTAATAATTTTATTGAAGGTACATCAAATCAATTAGCACGTTATGCAGCATACGTGTTTACTGAAAAATCAAAAAATTTTTTTAACATATTATTTTTATGTGGAAATACTGGATGCGGAAAAACACATTTACTTCATGCTATAGGTAATAAACTTTTAACAGAAAATTATAATCATAAAGTAATTTATATACATGCAAAAAATTTTATTCGCAATATGACTTTTTCATTAAAAAATAATTCTATGATTCATTTTAAAAATTATTATAGCTCTATAGAAACGTTATTAATAGATGATATTCAATATTTTTTTTGTAAAAAAAAAAAAGAGAAAAAATATTTAATATATTAAATGATTTTTTGCAAAAAAATCAAAAAATTGTGTTAACTACAAGTTTCAGTATAAATCAAATAAAAAAAATATTAGAAAATTTACCATCTCAATTTAAATTAGGATTAATTGCACCAATTAATCCGCCTGAATTAATAACTAAAACACATATTTTATTAAATAAAGCTCATGATAATAATATTAAACTACCATATAACATGGCAAAATATATTGCAAAAAAAATGTGTACTAATATAAAAACATTACTTTTTTTTTTAAAAAAAATACATTTTAAATTAATTCTTAAAAAAAAAAAAATGACAAAGATGTTTATCCAAGAACAAATTAATCAATTAATAAAAAAAAAAAAAAACAGCATAAGTATGCATTTAATTCAGAAAAAAGTTGCTACCTATTTTAATATTAAAAAATCAGATATTATTTCCTCTAAAAGATCAAAATTTATTGTAGAACCTAGACAAATTGCTATGTTTTTAATAAAAAAGTTGACTGACTACAGCTATTTTAAAATAGGACAAGCTTTTGGAAAAAAAAATCATACTACTGTATTACATGCTTGTAAAAAAATCAATTATTTAAAAAAAAAAAAAAATAAAATTTATTATGACTTTTTACACTTATTCAATCAATTAAACGTATAAAATATGGAATTCAAAATTAAAAACAATGATTTTTTAAATTCTTTTAAAAAAATCAACAGAATCATTACTAAAAATACCGTATTTCCAATATTAGAAAATGTAATTATTAAAATTGATGAAAATATATTACAATTAACTAGTTCTACATTAGAAATCGAATTACATACATATATACATAGAAAATACTTTATCTTTTATACTTCTGGATGTATTACAGTATCTGGAAAAAAAATATTTAGCATTTGTCGTAATATCAAATGCAACGAAGAATTACATTTTCGTTTAACCAACAAAAAAATGTATATAAAAATATTTAATAGTTTATTTAAATTAAATACTTTATCACAAAAAAAATTTCCAAAATTCAAAAAAATTCAAACAATAAAAAAATTTTTTATTTCACAAAAAATATTAAAAAAAATTATTTCATCAATTTATTTTTCCATAGCGCATAATGATGTCAGAAATCCTTTAAATGGAATGTTAATTGAATATAAAAAATCTTATTTACATACAGTCACAACTGATGGGCATAGATTATCTATGTGCGCTACTGTATTAAATGCTAACATATCTTCTTTTTCTATAATTGTTAATAAACAAGCTATATTAGAATTAAATAGATTATTAACTTATACAAACGACTTAATCTCCATAACTATTGATTATCATTATGTCTCATTTCAATTCAATACAAGTTTGTTAATAACAAAATTATTAAATGGTAATTTTCCTAATTATCATGATGTAATTTTAAAAAAACATACTCACTCTATTTTATTACATACAGAACAACTAAAAGAATCATTATTAAAAACATCTATTTTATGCAATACTACCTTTAAAGGTGTTTTTTTAAATTTTTCAAAAAACTTATTAAAAGTAACATCAAATAACCAAGATGATGAAGAATCATGTGATTCTTTTTACATAAAATATCAGCAAAAAAACATTTCATTTGCTATAAATGTTTTTTATTTATTGGATGTTCTAAATGCTCTAAATACTCCTACAATTAATATTATTTTTGATACTCCAATTTCAAGTATTCAAATTCAATCAAATACACAAAAAGAAATCAAGTATATAATTATGCCTTTAAAACTATAATTTTCAATTCAAAATTAATTTTTAATTAATAAAAAAGGATAATACATGTCAAATTTATACACTTCATCTAATATAAAAATATTAAAAGGATTAGATGCAGTTAGAAAACGCCCAGGTATGTATATTGGAGATACTGATGATGGTACAGGATTACACCATATGGTATTTGAAGTAGTAGACAACTCAATAGATGAAGCTTTAGCAGGACATTGCAATTTAATTGAAGTAATCATACATTACGATAACTCAGTCTCTGTAAGAGACAATGGAAGAGGCATACCTATAGATATTCATCCAGAAGTAGGAGTATCTGCAGCTGAAGTTATTATGACTATGTTACACGCTGGTGGAAAATTTGATGATAACTCCTATAAAGTTTCTGGAGGTTTACATGGTGTCGGTATTTCAGTAGTAAACGCTTTGTCTGAAAAATTAGAATTATATATTTATCGTGATGGAAGAAAATATTATCAAAAATATTTTAATGGAAATCCAAAAAAAAAATTATCATGTACAGGAATTACAAAAAGAAAGGGAACAAAAATTCGATTTTGGCCCAACAAAAATATCTTCACTAATCATAATATTTTTCAATATGAAATTTTACAAAAAAGATTACAAGAATTATCATTTTTAAATGCTAATTTATTAATCAAACTAAAAGATATTAAAAATCAAAAAAAATTTCAATATTTTCACAAAGGAGGAATTAAATCGTTTATTAAAAAAATCAATGATAAAAAAAAACCAATACACAAAAAAATTTTTATTTTTAAAAAACAAAAAAAAAATATTGAAGTAAATATTGCTATGCAATGGAATACAAAATTTCAAGAAAAAATATTATGTTTTACAAATAATGTACCACAACAAGATGGAGGTAGCCATTTATCAGGATTTCGAGCTGCATTAACGCGAACATTAAATTGTTTTTCTGAAAAAGAAAAATCAAGTAAAAAAAATAAAATCACAATCACAGGAGAAGACGCAAGAGAAGGACTAACCGCTTTAATTGCAATTAAAATGTTTAATCCAAAATTCTCTTCTCAAACAAAAGAGAAGCTAGTATCTTCAGAAGTAAAATCTGTAGTAGAAAAATTATTAAACGAACATTTAATGAATTTTTTATTAGAAAACCCTAAAGATGCAAAAATTATTATTACTAAAATTATACAATCAGCACGATCTAGAGAAGCAGCAAAAAAAGCTCGAGAAATAACTCGTCGAACAGGATCATTGGAAACGTCTCACTTACCTGGAAAATTATCCGATTGTCAAGAAAAAGATCCCTGTTTATCAGAAATATATTTAGTAGAAGGTGACTCTGCAGGAGGTTCTGCAAAACAAGGAAGAAATAGAAAAAATCAAGCTATTCTACCATTAAAAGGTAAAATTTTAAATATAGAAAAAGCTCGTTTTGAAAAAATAGTAACATCATCAGAATTAATTACATTAATTACTGCCTTAGGATGTGGTTTCGGAAAAGAAGAATACAATCTCAAAAAATTAAGATATCATTCTATTATTATTATGACAGATGCAGATGTAGATGGATTACACATTAGAACATTATTATTAACATTTTTCTTTCGACAAATGCCAGAAATAATAGAAAATGGACATATATATATTGCTCAACCACCATTATATAAAATTAAATGTGGAAAACAAGAAAAGTATCTAAAAAATTCAAAAGCACTATACGCTTATCAATATAAATTTATACAAAAAAATAGCTACATCATATATACTCAAAAAAAAAAACATAAATATCATCAAAAAAAATTCTCTCAAATTATGTTTGAATACCAACAACTTAATAAAAAATTCTTTTCTATAAATAAAAAAATACCATTATTTATATATAAAGCTATGATTTACATTTTTCCATTAGAAAATTTAAATAAACAAAAAAATGTAAAACTATGGATTAAAAAATTAACAAAACAATTACAACAACAAACACATTCTTATAATAAGAATATATATTCTTATTATATAAAAAAAAATCAGAAAAAATATGAGCCAATATTAAATATTAGTAATAAAAAATTTTTTCATTCTTATCATTTAAAAAATAATTTTTTTTTAACAAAAAAATACGCAAAATTTATTAAATTTATAAAAAAAATTAATCATATGTGTGAAAATTATGCACATATACAATTTTATAAAAAATCTTTTATATTTAAAAATTTAGATGATGCTATTAATATACTAATACAAGAAACAAAAAAATTCATTAGCATTCAAAGATACAAAGGATTAGGAGAAATGAATCCTGAGCAATTATGGACTACCACTATGAATCCTAAAACTAGACAGATGTTGCAAATAACTATACAAGATGCCAAGATAGCCAATCAGCTATTTAGTACCTTAATGGGAGATATAGTACAACCTAGAAGAGAATTTATCAAAAAAAATGCTTTGTACGCAAAAAATATTGATGTGTAAATACATGTTACGTACATAGAATATATAAATTTTAAAATTCACATATTTTTAATTTCGGCAGGAAATAAATCAAATAAAACCTGCCAAAATACATCAAAAAAAATATATTTAAAAATTTTACATCCAAAAAACTAAACACCAAAATTATGTTTTTTTAAAAAAACAAGCAGTATAGAAATTGCTACTGGAGTAATACCAGAAATACGTGAAGCTTGTCCTAAAGAACAAGGACGATATTCGTTTAATTTTATAATTACTTCATTCGATAAACCAGTAATATCCTTATAATCTTTTATGAAAGATAGTTTTATATGTTCATATCGAATACTTCTTTTAGCTTCTTTTTTTTGACGCTCAATATATCCATAATATTTACTTCGTGTCTCAATTTCATGTATAACAGCTGTATTTTTAACAACACAATTATTAAATATATTCTGATTCAGAAAATCCATTAAAATATTATATGTAATTTGTGGTCGACGCAAAAAATCAAAAGCAGAACAATCGTTTTTTAAAGTAATATCTAAATTTTTATTTTTAAAAAAAGAACAAACAGATTGAGGTGTAATTTTGATATTCTTTAATCGTTCACATTCCCGTGAAATTTTATCTCTTTTTTTAGAAAAAAACATCCATTGTGCGTGAGTAACTAAACCAAGTTTATAGCCAATTTTTGTTAAACGATCATCAGCATTATTTTCTCGTAATAACAATCGATATTCTGCTCGCGAAGTAAACATACGGTAAGGCTCAGAAGTACCTTTATTACATAAATCATCTATTAATACACCAATATACGCTTCATTCCTTTTAGGAAACCAGGGATCTTTATTTTGAACTAATAATGCAGCGTTTATACCTGCAATTAAACCTTGAGCACCAGCTTCTTCATAACCAGTAGTTCCATTAATCTGACCAGCTAAAAAAAAATTTTTAATAATTTTAGATTCTAGTGTCATATGTAAATCTCTAGGATCAAAATAATCGTATTCTACGGCATAGCCGGGATGAATAATTTCTGATTTTTCTAATCCTGAAATTGAATGAATCATTTTTTTTTGTATTGAAAACGGAAGACTTGTAGAAATTCCGTTTGGATAAATTATCTCACTGTCAATACCTTCGGGTTCCAAAAATATTTGATGACGACATTTATCAGGAAACCGAACTATTTTATCTTCAATAGACGGACAGTAGCGAGGACCAACTCCATGAATAAAACCACTGTACATCGGACTGTAATATAAATTATCTTTAATTAAATTATGTGTGTTCACATTAGTGTACGTAATGTAACACGGTACTTGTTTAGGATGATGTGAAACAGATCCCATAAAAGAAAAAACAGGAGTAGGAGTATCACCCCATTGTTGTTCTAATTTATCAAAATTAATCGTTTTTACATTTAAACGAGGTGGCGTACCTGTCTTTAATCGCCCTGTTCTAAAAAAATATTTTTTTAAATTTTCAGCTAACATTGATGAATTTAAATCACCCCTTCTACCTCCAGACATAATTTTAGAACCAATATACATTTTTCCATTTAAAAAAGTTCCAGCAGTTAATATAACAACAGAACTATTAAAATAAATACCACCAGTTGTTAAAACACCACATACCTGATAATTCTTAATTATTAAATCTAAAACTTCTGCTTCCAAAATTGTTAAATTATCATGATTTCTTAAAAAGAACTGTATTTTTTTTTGATACAAAAGTCTATCTGTTTGTGCTCGCGTAGACTGTACTGCAGATCCTTTTCTTGAATTTAAAATTCTAAATTGAATACCTGCATAATCAGTCACTTTTGCCATCAAACCACCCATTGCATCAATTTCTTTTACTAACTGACTTTTACCTAAACCACCAATAGCTGGATTACATGACAATACACCGATAGTATTAATTTTATGTGTTAATAACAAAGTTTTATGACCCATTCTTGAAGAAGCAGAAGCTGCTTCTGTACCAGCATGTCCCGCTCCAATTACAATAATATCAAATTTTTTATAAAAAACCATTTCTTTTTCCTAAAATACTCAATTAAATATTTACTTATCTATTTTTATATTTATATATATTTTTATATTTATATATATATTTATATTTATATATATATATTTATATTTATATATATATTTATATTTATATTTATATATATATATTTATATTTTT
>JBPBPJ010000072.1:0-50915 GCA_050954235.1 Janthinobacterium lividum
ACACGATAATCTATATCTATATCCTATTAAAATTTTTACATCATATGAACGAGAATTAGTATTAACGATATTACAATTTGAAGAAACTATATCTCAATTAGAAAAACATGGAACACCACACTTGATGTGTAATTATTTATACGATCTTTCTGGAAAATTTTCAAAATTTTATGAAAATTGTTCTATCTTGTTCGTACAAGAAATACACATCAAATTAAGTCGAATAAAATTGTCTATGTTAACCGCTAGAATAATTAAAAAAGGTTTATATTTATTAGGAATCAATACTGTATCAAAAATGTAAGAATATAATTATATTATCAATATAATTAAAATGTATCTTTTCCGACTGTATAAACAATTTTAATTGTTCGATCTTCAGAAATTTCTAAAAATGATAAAACTGTTAATTCTGGAACACTCGTAATAAATAATTTGGTTAAAAAAACACGAATTTTAGGATGTACCAATAATACCGTTGGTAAATTATTTTTTTTTTGAAAAATAATTGATAATTTAGTTTTTTTAATTAATTTTTCTGCAAACAAAGGTTCTAATTTACCATGTTTACTACTGATAATTTTTAATAAAATATTTTCTATTTCAGCGCTTAATCCGATAGCACAAGCATTATTAGATTTAAAAAAAAATTTTTGTGTGATGAATTTTCGTAAAGAAATACGAATAATATTAGTTAACTTATTTACATCATTTTTCATGGTATCACCATGTTTTATTAGTGTTTCAAAAATTGTTCTTATATCTTTAATCGATATTCGATCATGTAATAAATTTTGTAATATTTTTTGTAAAACAGTTATTGAAATTATCTTTGGTACTACATGATCAACTAATTTTGGAAAATTTTGCGAAACACGATCTAAAAATTGTTGTGTTTCCTGAAAACCAAAAAAATCATGTAAATTATATCTAATAATTTTATTAAGATGCGTAATAATTACAGAATTAGGTTCTACTATTAATAATTTTTTCTTTATCACCAGATCTTTAGAAGCTATATCTACCCAAAATGCGGATAGACCAAAAACCGGTTCCTTTACCTTTATACCTGGTATATTAATTATTTTTTTTCCAGTATTTACAGCCAATATTTTATCAAAAAAAATATACCCTGATTCAACTTCTACTCCTTTTATAAGAATTTTATACTGTCCTTCTTCTAATTTACAGTTATGAACACAATCAATTTCAGGAATCAAAAATCCAAAATTTTTAGCTATTTTTTTTCTTAAAACATGTAACTTATACAATAAATTATCATACATATTCTGACATGAAGACTGAAAAAAATGAGAATTTAACTGTAGTACTATTAAACGTTCAAATTGAACATCATTCCATGACAAATGAAGTTTTTTATTTTTTTGTGAGGATAGTTGTACGGAAGAAATTTTATTTATATATTGTTGATTATATAAATACCACGATAAAACAAACAAACTCCCAGAAAAAAACAAAAAAATAAAATTTGGCATTCCTGGTATTACACCAAATATACTAAAAATAATTCCACTAAAAAATATAACTTGAGGATTATTAAACAACTGATTAATTATCTGTTTATTAATATTGATTTTTTCAGAACCTACACGTGTTAAAATTACACCTGAAGCTATTGATATAATCAAAGAAGGAATTTGAGCTACTAAGCCATCTCCAACAGTTAGTATACTATATATTTTTACTGCTTGCAAAAACAACATATTATGTTGAAAAATTCCTACAATTAAACCACCAATGATGTTTACAAGCATTATTATAATACCAGCAATAGCATCTCCTCTAATAAATTTACTAGCTCCATCCATGGATCCATAGAAATCTGCTTCTTTATATACATTCATACGTCTAATTTTTGCTTCTTTTTTAGAAATAAAACCAGCATTTAAATCAGCATCAATAGCCATTTGTTTGCCGGGCATAGCATCTAAAATAAATCTAGCTCCCACTTCTGCTATTCTTCCAGAACCTTTAGTAATAACAAAAAAATTTATAATTACTAAAATGACAAAAATAATTAAACCAATAAAAAAATTTCCACCAATTAAAAAACAACCAAATGATTCAATAACACGCCCTGCAGAAAATAAACCGGTATGCCCATTTAATAAAATGATACGTGTAGAAGCAATATTTAGCGATAATCGTAATAAAGTTGAAAATAGTAGTATGGTAGGAAAAGAAGAAAAGTCCAATATTTCAGCAGTAAACATAGCTACAATTAAAATAATAATTGAAATAATAATATTAAAAGTGAATAAAAAATCCAGAATAAAAGATGGTAGTGGTAAAATTAACATAAATAAAATTACTAAAATTAATATCGGAGTAGATAAAGAATATAATTCTCCACGATCAATTTTTTTAATAAAATTTAATAAAATAAACATTTGTCTTATCAAGGATATTTTCCTCTCAAAAATTTTTATGAATTAAAAAATACAATAGGAACAGGTGGATACATACCACCATACTTTTTCCAATGTTTTAACTGATGAGTCCATGCTAAAATTTTTGCAATTGATGGATATAAAATTATTGGTATATCGTGACCAACAGGAGAGTTATAGTATAAATATTTTGCTATAGAATCTGAAATAAATATAGGAATATTACTTTTTTGTGCTATTTTTATAATTTGTATAGACAAATCACCTAATCCTTTAAATAAAACTTGAGGAGAAGACATAATGTTGACATTATAATGTATTGCTACCGCACAATTTTTTGCATTAAAAATAATTACATTAGATTTCACAACAGAATATATAGAAGATTTTTTAGATGACTGTCGAATTAACGCGTAAACCCTTTGTTTAATTAAAGGATTTCCTTCTAATTCTTTTTTTTCATCTTTTACTTCTTGAACGGTCATTTTAAGTTTATGGTAATATTGAGTATATTTTATACTAGTATCTATTATCGCAATAATACCTATAATTATCATAATAAATAATATATATTTATTAAACCAATTAAAACTAATCCAAATATCATTGAGTAAAGAATCAAGATAAAACTGATTTATTGATAATCGATTCATCCATATAAAAAAAATTGAAAATATGATAATTATCATTATTTTTAACATGCTACAAAAAAAATTAATAATTACATTTAAAAAAAATTTTTTTTTAAAATTATCAATAATATATAAAGAATCTAGTTTAAATTTAAAGAATTTTATTCTTATAAAATCTCCTTGAAGAATAACAGGAGACAAAATCAATATAAATAATATTCCTATAAATAACATTAAAAAAAGAAAAATAAAATTTTTAAAATTAGATAATACTATCAAATCACATAATTTAGCATAATTTATAATTTCATAATCAAAAGTTAAATTTACAATGAATAATTTTAAAAGAAAAAAAAAAATAAATTTTTTATTTATATACAAAAATACAAAAAAAAAAGATAATATAAAAAAAGAATTTAGATCAAATAAATATGGTATTTCTCCATGTTTTTTAAATTGCTTAATTTTATGTGGAGTAGCAGATTCAGTTTTATCTTCATTTACGTTATAATTCATATATATACCTTTATATACATTTTACTAATATTATTTAATATCTGTTCAATTGTTAAGTAAAAATGATTTATTATAGTACATTTATCATATCAATCATTTTAATGTCCTTTTTTATTAAATTACTTAAATTTTATTTAAAAAAATAAATACGTTTATTATATACAGTTTTATAAATATAAAATTAAATCTTAATATAAAATTTACATTTGGTACTCACTATACTTAAAAATATATTTTTTAAATATTTATGTTAGTAACTTTATTGTATATTATTTATAACAAAATAATTTATATACACAAACTATAAATTTGTAGTATTTTACATATAAAAATATGATTTACATATTTTAATTACTATTTTTCAAAACTTATTGAAAATTACTAAAAATTTATTTTATGTATGTAAAGCATTGTAAAATATTAATATGTATGATTTATTAATCATACTTAATCATCTATTTATTTTTAGGGTGTTAATTATGTATACTACTAAATATTTACTTTCCACAATCAAAGAAACACCTACAAATACAGAATCTATCAGTCATCAGTTAATGTTACGCTCCGGTATGATACGAATGCTATCTTCAGGAATATATACATGGTTACCTACTGGATACAGAGTAGTGAAAAAAATTATAGATATAATCTCTAATATTATGAATAAACACGGATATTTAGAAATTTGCGCGCCTATTATACAACCAAAAAAATTATGGGATCAAAGTGGACGAACAAAATTATATGGTGCAGAATTAATACATCTAATAGATCGAAAAAAAAAAAAATACATATTAAGTCCCACACATGAAGAAGTTATTAGTCATATTTTTTATCAAGAAATCCATTCTCATAAACAATTACCAATTGTGTTTTATCAAATACAAAGAAAATTCAGAGATGAGATTAGACCTCGATTCGGAGTTATTCGATCTATAGAATTTCTTATGAAAGATGCATATTCTTTTCACATTAATAAAAAATCTTTAAAAAAAACATATAAGGAAATAAAAAATATTTATATACAAGTATTTACTGCATTTAAACTTAATTTTAAAATTGTCAAAGCTCGTTCAAAAACAATGGGTGGGTCAACATCTCATGAATTTCATGCAATAGCTGATATTGGAGAAGATAAAATTGTTTTTTCTGAAAAATCTAATTGTGCAATACATTCTAATAAATATCATACATCACCTAATAAAATAAAAATGTATGTAATACAAACTAAATCTACTCAATCACGTTACTCTATAGCTGTTGTGTTAATGCGTAAACATGATTCCCTTCAAATAAAAGATCTAAAAAAAATAAAAATTCTTGCACATCCAATAAAATTAATTAAACCTAAAAAAATGATTTTGTCGTATAAATTAACTAATAATAAAAAATTTTATACTAATAAAAACATATTCGTAATAGCAGATGCTTCAATAAAAAATATACCTTATTTTATTTTAAAAAAAGATTGGTTTAACGAAACAGTATCTCCTTTACTATGGAGTAAAAAAATAATATTCAATAAAATTATTACCATAACCAATGTTAATAAGAATGTTTATTATCCTTTACCAGGAGAAAAAATCTGTATTAAAAATAGCATAGAAATTGGTCATATCTTTCAACTTGGAAAAAAATATACAAAAAAAATAAATTTTTCACTTTTTGATCAAAAACAAAAAAAACAAACATTACAAATGGGTTGTTATGGAATTGGAATAAATAGAATTATATCTGCTATTATAGAACAAAATCACGATGATAATGGAATTATTTGGCCTAAGTGTATCACTCCTTTTCAAATATTTATTATTCCTATCAATATGCATAAAAATAAAAAAATCAAAGATATAGTAAAAAATATTTATGAAAAATTAATACATAAAAAAATTGATGTATTATTAGATAATAGACAGGAACATTTAGGGAAAATGTTTGCTGATATGAATTTAATTGGTATTCCTTATGGAATAATTATTAGTGCTAATACATTAAAAGTTCAAGAAATTGAATTTTACTTTAGAAAAACTAACTTAAAAAAAAGAATTCCTATTAATCAATTATTTAATTTTATAAAAAAAATTTTATAAGTTGTTATAATTTCAAAAATACAAAATAATATTTTAATAATAAATTAATTTAAATTAAATATAAAATAATATTTACTATTAAAATTAACTATAACTTTAGTGTAATAAATATATTATTTATAAAAATTTAATTTAATAGTTATATGGTCTGTAAATAACTTTAAATAATTTAAAAAATTATTATCAGGATATATATAATAAACGCGATTAAATAATTTGTGTTGTATACATAATCGTACTGATAAAATAAAAGTCAATGAGACGCGTCCAGGTAAAATATTTTTTGATAAATAATCATATAAATTATCTAAAATATCTTTATATTTAGTAGTATTATTATTAATATATATTTTAATATTATACATTTTTCTTTCTCTATATTGTTCAATGTTACAAATTGTTTTTACTAAAAAGCGTGATCGATTAGTAAAAGAATCATGTGATAATTTTCCAGTCACTACTACAATGATATTTTTTTTAGAGATAAATTGATCCATAATATTATTAATATTATTAAAATAAATTATATCTAAACGACTATATGAATCATCTAAAGTAATAATATAAAATTTATTTTTTTTTTTAGTAAATGCTATTTTTATAGACCAAATCATTCCTATAAGAACGATATAATTAGCTTTATTCAATAATAAACAATCATGTAATGTTATACCTTCAGTATAATAATGTATTTCTTTTAAAAAATTTTTAATAGGATGACTAGTGAGGTATAAACCTAGTATTTCATGTTCCCACTTTAAAACTTTTGAAATTATTTTATTAGTACATATAGAATATGTATGTAAATTACTTTTGTTTTCAACAAATATTTTCTCAGAAAAACTTTCTTTAAAGTGAAATAAATCATCTTGTTTCGTTTGCATTGCTAAAATTTTTTTTTTAGCAATTTGTATCATTTTTCCAATATTATCAAATAATTGGACACGACATGTATTAAAACAATCACATGCTCCAGACATTACTAATATTTCAAAAATATGACGAGTTGTTTTTTTTAAAAGCAAACGAACACATAAATCTAAAAAATCAGAAAAAATACCAACAGGTTTGTTTCTTTCTTTTAAAATTATATCAATAGAAGATTTTCCTAAACCTTTAATTGCTCCCAAACCATACACTATTTCCCCAAATTTATTTACAGAAAAAAAATATTCGCTAAAATTTATATTAGGAGAAATAATATTTAAACTCATACGACGTGCATCATGAACTAGATTAACTATTTTTTTAGTATTCATCATATCTAAAGTCATAGATGATGCCATAAATTCAGCAGAATAATTAGCTTTTAGCCATAATGTTTGGTATGCTAATAAAGCATATGTAGCAGAATGTGATTTATTAAAACCATACGCAGAAAATTTTTCTAATAAATCAAAAATTTTAGTTGATAAATTTAAATTTATAGAATTTTTTGAAGCACCTAATTGAAATAATTGTCTTTGTTGCATCATTTCTTTAGGATTTTTTTTTGCCATAGCTCGTCTTAAAATATCCGCTTCACTTGGAGTAAAATTTGATAAAACTTGAGCAATTTGCATAACTTGTTCTTGATATAAAATAATTCCATATGTTGATTTTAAAATAGGTTTTAAACATTCATGCTGCCATTTATGATCAGGATACGAAATTTTCTCTGTACCATTTTTACGATTTATGAAATTATCTACCATTCCTGACTGTAGTGGTCCAGGTCTATAAAGAGCTACCAGAGCAATAATATCTTCAAAAGAATCTGGTTGTAAACGTCTAATTAAATTTCTCATTCCTAAAGATTCTAACTGAAAAACAGAAGTAGTATCCGCTTTTTTTAATAAAAAAAAACTTTTTTTATCTTTTAAATTGATTTTATTAATAAAAAATTTTTGTTTTTCTTGATGTACATATTTTTTATTAATCATGTTAACGATCATATCAATCATAGTTAAAGTTTTTAAACCTAAAAAATCAAATTTTACTAAACCTACAAATTCAATATCATTTTTATCAAATTGCGTTACTTGATTTTTTCCTTGAAAATCACATAATATAGGTACGAAATCAGAAATTTTAGTTGGAGAAATAACAACACCTCCTGCATGTTTACCTATATTACGAATAACTCCTTCCAATTTTTTAGCTATATCAATTAATATTTTAATATCGTGATTATGATTATATAAATCTACTAATTCTTTTTGTACAGAAAACGCTTTTTTTAAAGTCATTTGAGGATCTAAAGGTACTAATTTAGAAATTTTATTCATTAAGCCATAAGGGTAGCCGAGAACTCTACCAACATCCCGAATAACTGCTTTAGCAGCCATAGTACCAAAAGTGATAATTTGTGAAACAGAATTACGACCATATTTTTTTATTACATGATCAATAACTAAATCTCTTTTTTCCATACAAAAATCAACATCAAAATCTGGTAAAGAAACACGATCAGGATTTAAGAACCTTTCAAATAATAAATCAAATTGTAATGGATCTATTTCTGTAATATTAAGAGAAAATGATACCAAAGATCCTGCACCAGAACCTCTACCTGGACCGACTGGTATATTATGATTTTTTGCCCATCGAATAAATTCCATAACAATCAAAAAATAGCTAACAAAACCCATTTTTTTTATAACTGATAATTCATGTTTTAATCTAGAAAAATATATTTTTTTTTTTATATTTCTATGATGTATATCAGGAAATAAATTTATTAAACGTGATTCTAGACCGATACTTGATTGTTGTACAAAAAACTGGTAAGGATCCATGGAATAAATGGGAAATATAGGCAAAAAATAAGAACCAGACGGAATAATAACATTGCAACGTTTTGCCAATTCAACACTATTGATTATTGATTCTGGAATATCATGAAAAATTTCAGTTATGTCATATTGACTTTTTAAAAATTGATTCTTAGTATATTTGTATACACATTTTAAATTAGTAATAGTTGTTTTTTTATAAATTGCTACTTTAATTTGATGAACATAAAAATCATTTTTTTTTAAAAATAACACTTCATTAGTAGCGATCATCGGCAAAGAATATGTATGAGAAATATGTTTTATATATGCAATATATTCTTCTTCTCGAGGTAAACCAATCCTAGAAATTTCTAAATAATATTTATTTGGGAAATGTTTTTTATAGAATATAATACAGTGATTTAATAAATTTATATCATTTTTAAATATACATTTGGCAATATCTCCTTGTATACCTCCAGATAAAATTAATACACCTTTTTTAAATTTTAATAGATGATTCATACAAATCACTAATCCAGAATTATCATTATATCCTAATTTATATGATTCTGATAACAACTCAATTATATTTTTATAGCCGTAATTATTAGCAGCTAATACCGTTAATCGACATGTAGTATTTTTAAGAATATTTGATTGAACCATTATATCAATACCAATAATTGGTTTAATACCTACTCTATGTGCAGATGAATAAAATTTAATAACACCGTGTAAATTATTTACATCAGTAATACCTAAAGATGTCATATTCATTAATTTAGCTTGTTGTACTAATTTTTCTGGTTTCACTATACCATCGATCATAGAATAGTCACTATGTGTTCGAAGATGCACAAAATTTTTTAAATACATACATAACCTAAAATTACTTATATTAGTTAATTAAAATATATTCTGACAACATAAACATGTTAATTACTGTAATTACTTTAAATATATGATGTATGTATAAAATATTTTTTCTATATATAAAATATATATCATACAAATCTAATATTAAAAATAATTACATTTATGTAGACTCAATAATATATTTACTAGCAGAAGTAGTATTTTGATAAATAACCAGCTTCTTGATATTCTTAATAAGAATATATATACAAAATTTTCACTTAATATATAATTTTATATATATTATAACTTATAAAAAAGCTAAAGATATAGTGGACTTACATACAATATTTTTTTTAACCATAACAATACCGCTAAATATGTAAATACCACTCAATTCTTTTTTAAAATAAGATTTTATTATCATTTGATCACCAGGATATACTGGATTGATAAAACTTGTATCGTATATTCCAGTTAAACCACATATTTTACTATTAATAGTAGTACTCTTTTTAGAGTACGAAAGCAAAAATCCACTAGATTGAGCAATTGATTCTACTATTAAAATACCAGGAAAAATATATTTTTTAGGAAAATGACCAAAAAAAAAAAAAATCATTTGCAGTAATATTTTTTAACGCACAAATATATAAATTTTTTTTAAATTTTAATATTTGATCTATCAATAAAAAAGGAAAACGATGAGGTAAAATTCGTAAAATATCATTTAAATTAAATACATATTTAATACTTTTTATATTTTTCATAACGCATCTCTTATTTATATAATAAATAAAATACTTATTCTATTTCAAATAAATATCAATATAAGTGTTATACAAACATTAAGAAAAATTCATACCGTACTCATCTAAACAATTATTGGGAGTATTGTATGGATGTAAAGGAGCTGAAGCATACAATGTAATAGGACCAAAACAAGAAATCCAGCGCATAAAAGCACCTACAGATATATGTGCAGAATCAGAATTGTTAATATTATTTGAATTACTTATTAAATATAAAGGAATAGTATTATTTTTAGATGTATCCCAAATATTAACAGCATCTACAAATAGACCTGCTTGAAACATATTGAATATTTTTTTTACTATATGAATATTCGGAAATAACAATTCCGTATTAGCATGAACTAATATATTACCACCTATATGTTTTGTAGAAGGAAATAAATTTGATGAATTTTGATGTTTTTGACTATCAACTAAATCATTGTTATGTTCATAATATACAGCAGTTGGACCAATTGAATTATCTTGAAATCCACTTTTTGTTTGTTTATTATAAAATTTATAATTTTCATAAAAAGGAAAAACATGTTTACCCGACGTAAAACCGGTTCCAAATTCTAAAAAATTATGTAATATTGAATTATACATATTCTTTAAAGAAACATACTGATTAACATTGAAAAATAATTTATGATAAAAATTATCGGAAACAGGTAATGTAAATTTACCTATAAATTTTATATGACATCCTTTTTTTAAAAAATCTTTTTCTTTAATATTATTAAAATCAAAAATATATTTAACAAAAAAATCATTAACAAAAAAATCACTGATTCTAGGTTTTAAAAGCAACTTTTCTGACAATGATGAAAAATACTGATATAATGTAATATACGGAGTTTTACACATAATTTTTACTTTTTCATATTCAAATGATACAGAAAATTTTTTATGTTTTAAATTTGAAGTATATAATGAAGAACTAAAACCAAATAATTTATCAACATACTTATGCGCAAAAAAATAACGTTTGTGAACAAAATTATAAAACATATCAGATCTTAAAAAAAAATTCTTTAAAAATCCTACTGGTTTTAATAAATGAATTTTAACATCAGTATCAGCAAAATTCTTTAAAATTCTAACATACAATTCACTTCCAGTACCAAGTAAATTTTTATCTAATAACAGTAATTGTAATAATAAACCTCTATCTTTTCCATAGTTAGTAGACACATTAAATGTTCTAGTATTTGTAAATACTTTAAAACTATAAAAAATATCAATTTTATTAATGTTATCGACATGTCGTTTAGCGTGCACTTGAATCTTATCAAATAATCCTGTTTTAAATAAATTTTTACAAGATTTTATAATATAATTTTCATCAAAAAAATCATGTCCACTATGATGCGTATAACAGTTTATAAATCTACTACTTATATTAGAATTCCTAGAAAAATATACGTTATTAACAATACATGGTTTTAGGATATCTACACCAACATACAACCGTACTGAATGGTTATTTCTATTAATTTCAGAATGAAAAAAAAAACGGGTGTTTGATATACCCAATGGTAAATAAACATTTTTAAAATACATTTTTGCTTGGTGAAGTGTAGATTCGCAATAAAGAGAATGTGCTAATTTTTTTTGAACTTGATTTATAACAGGATAATTATATAATTTATCACATTCATGCAACAAAACATGTTCAATGTAATATTGTGATCCTTGACAAATATTAATTTTAATTACAATTTTTTTTTTATCTATAGAGCAATACTTTTGTACTGATTTTATTTTAAAATCTAAGTATCCATGACGTATATAAAAAGAATGTAATTCACGTAATAAATTTTTAAACTGAATACTATTATATTGATGAACAGAAAAAAAATTCCATAAAAGATTAGTTTTAGAAATAGAAAGATCTGTAAACATTTTTTTTTTAAAAAAATTTTTTTCATCATTCATATCAATTCTAGATATAACAGATGGAATTCCTTCGTTAACTATGATTTTTAACTGTACTGTATTATTAGTATGACGAATGATAATTAATTTAAATTTAGTATTTAAATATCCCTGATCTTCATATTTTTTTTTCAAAATAGAAAAAAAACCATTACAATTAACCATACAAAAAAATCCTTTTTTTATAAGATTAAATTTTTTCAGAATAACATTTATATTGTCAATTTTAATATGATTAATACCAAAATAACTAATTTTGTTAATTTTAGGAAGCTCTTTAACTGATAAAATTAAAGTATCATTTAATTTGGTAGCGTTTATTTTAATAAAACGATTAGTATTTTTTAAACATAAAATTACATTAGAAACATCCATGAAAGTTCTTTTTTTTGGAAAATTAGATTGTAATGTTCGTAATATACTATTTTTCGATATATGTTTAATACCGCGTATAGAAACACACCTTATATGCTGTACTTTAGTAGCAGAAACAGAAAAAGAAAATACCATACAACATATAAAAAAAAACTTTTTATATAACATATTTGCATCATATTCCTATATAAACTTCATTGTATTTGATGATTTTAAATCATGTATTCATTATACTTAATAAAAAATTTTTTATAATATATACATCTTTTAAAAAAACAATTGTTAATTTAAAATAATATTTTATATATTACTATTATATTGTAAAATATAAATATAAATAAACTTAAAAAATACAATGATATTTAAATATTTTACATATATAAACTATATATAAATAATTCTATCAAAATAATATTTTGAATAATTAGATCAATAACAATTCTTTTTCTTTAGATTCAATAATATCATTTATTTTTTTTATAAATAAATCAGTATTTTTCTGAATATTTTGTTTAATATCTTGTTCTATATCTTTATTAATTTCTTTGTTTTTTAGTAAAATTTTTATTCGGCTATTCGCTTCCCGTCTAATGTTTCGAATAGATATTCGTGCATTTTCTGCATCGTGTTTAATAACTTTAATTAAATCTTTTCTTCTAGATTCTGTTAAATTCGGTATTGGAACACGTATGCAAGAAGTAGTAGACACTGGATTCAACCCTAGATTAGAATTAAGAATAGCTTTTTCTACGGTATTCTTTATTGAAAGATCAAATAAAGTTATTTTTAATGTATTGTTATTTTCTATGATTATATGAGATAATTTAGATAAAGCTGTAGAAGTACCATAATATTCTATATAGATATTATCTAATATTGTGCTAGAAATACGATTTGTACGAACTTTGTTTAAATCTTTTTGAAGTAATAAAAAACATTTATCCATTTGAATATAAACACGTTCTTTTAATGTAGTTAACATGATTTTTCTCTTGATAATTATATGATTCAAAAATATAATTTATTCAGAAATTAAAGTGCCGATATGATTTGTACTCATAAAAATATCATGCAAAATTTTTGGATTATACATATTGAAAACTAAAATAGGTAATTTATGTTCATAAGCTAAGACTAATGATGCATAATCCATAACTTTTAATTGTTTTTTTAAAACATCTTGATATTTTAACTTTTTATATAACTTTGCTGTTGGATGTATTAACGGATCAGATGAATAGATTCCATTAACTTTTGTTCCCTTTAAGAAAATATCTGCTTTTATATCAACCCCATAAACACATGCTGCCGAATCAGTAGTAAAAAAAGGTATGCCTAGTCCAAAACAAAATATAGTGGTGTATCCTTTTTCAAGAGCATGATTAACTTTATCTACTCTGTACCGTTCACACAAACCTTCTAGAGAAGTAGGTGAAAAAAGTCTTACTTTAATATTACTTTTTTTAAAAAATTCATAAATTAATAAACTATTCATAATGGTGGATAACATGCCAATTTGATCTGATATAGTTCTTCGTATACCTATTTTTGCTAATTCAGATCCTCTAAACAAATTTCCTCCACCTACGACCAAGCCAACTTGAACGTTAGATTGTACCAATATCTGTACTTGTTGTGTTAGATTATTGATAAAGTTAATATTCACCTTATATGTAGAATCACTTTTTAAAAATTCTCCACTAATTTTTAACAAAATTCGACTATACTTATTTTTTTTTTTCATAATTTTAGATCAAAACCTATTTAATATATTTATTATAAAAATCAATGAATACAATTTCCTTATTTACGCTAAAATATATTCAGTACAATCATAACAATATGTATTATAAAATTATAAGGATTCTCCTACTTTAAAATATATAAAATCTTGTATAAAGATAGAATTTTTATTTAAAAAATCACCAATTGTTATTTTAGGATCCATAATAAATTTTTGACGAATTAATGTAATATTGTCAACAAACTTCTTTAAACGTCCTTTCACAATAGATTTTAGAACATAAGAATTTTTACCAGTTTTATTAGCAATATTTTGTTGAACTTGAGTTTCTCGGTCCAAAATATCTTGAGGAATATCTTTTTCAAATAAAAATAATGGACGAGAAGAAGCAATATGCATAGCAATATTTTTAAAAAATTGATATTTATAATCATTCATATCCGATAAAATTTTTCCTTTTACTATTACTCCAATTTTTCCTAAATGAAGATAAGAGTTTATAACACTACCTGTTAAATATTTAATTCTACGAATAACAATATTTTCTCGTACTTTAGCAATTAAAGCAATATTTTGTGAGTTAAAAAAATCACGTACATCTCGTAAACTAAATAATTTATTGGTACCAACATAATTTACTATTTTCTGCCCAAAAATTTTAAATTCATCGTTATTAGCTACAAAATCAGTTTCTGAATTTAATTCTAATAATACCCCTAAATTTTTATCTTGATATAAAAATACACGACCACAATTAGTATGACGTGAAATATTTCTATTCGCAATACACACTCCTAGTGTTCTTAAATAATCAACAGCATTCTCAATATTTCCATTAGATTTCTGTAAAGCTATTTTGCATTCCATAAATCCAGAACCGGTTTTTTCTCGTAACTGTTTTATCTGTAGTATTGAAATATCCATTATATTAATTACCTGATATTAATATCATTTGTATTTTATTTTACAATTATAATTCTTGTAATCTCTTTTTTAAAAGAAAAGATTCTTGTTTCGTTTTATAACATTTTGATAATGCATGAGAAAGTATACTTAAATATAAATTTATAGCTCTAATTGCATCATCATTTCCAGGTATAATATAATTAATACCCTCTGGACTGGAATTAGTATCTACTATAGCAAACACTAGTATTCCTAGATTATTGGCTTCTTGAACAGCTATATGTTCATGCATAGTATCAATAACAAAAATTGCATCTGGTAAACCCCCCATATTTTTAATACCACCTAAACTTTTTTCTAACTTTTCTAAAGAACGTTTTCTTAATAAAACTTCTTTTTTTGTTAATTTGTCAAATGTACCATCAAGTGATTGCTTTTCTAAATCTTTTAACTTATTTATAGATTGTCGAACTGTTTTCCAATTTGTTAACATACCTCCTAACCAACGATGATTTACATAAAATTGATGACATGATAATGCAATTAATTTAATCGCTACACTAGCTGCTTTTTTTGTACCTACAAATAATATTCTGCCATTACGTTGAATAATTTTTTGAAGAGCTAGAGTAGCTGATTGTAATAACGGCAATGTTTTCTCTAAGTTAATAATATGTACTTTATTTTTAGTACCAAAAATAAAAGGTTTCATTTTTGGATTCCAATATCGTGTTTGATGTCCAAAATGAACTCCAGCTTTAATCATATTCTTCATTAAAGGAACATCCATAACAATTCTCCCGTAATTTTTAAAATAAAAAAAAATATGCTAATATAATAATATACAAGTTAGTATCAAAATAAAGTAATCTCTATAAGAATATTTTATATTTACTTTAAAAAAACATCATTATACATTTAATAAATTTAAAACTAAATTTCAAATAATGTTTTAAAAATCTCTGATACATAAAGATATATGTAATATATACATTATATCATAATATAACAAAATTATTGATATCGTTTTCGTATTTCCAATAAAATACATAATATTTATTTAAAATAATATTTTTATATAAATAAATTATCATTTTTTATATATAAAATTTATAAAACAAACTAAAAAAATCACAAAAATGAAAAATACTTTAAAAAGTAAATATGATATTCAACAAATGCGAATATCTGGAAAAATTACAGCGAATGTGTTAGAAATAATTGAGCCGTATATAGTACCAGATGCCTCTACAGAAGATATTAATAAAATTTGTCATTATTATATAACAAAAGTGAAACACGCTATACCTGCTTGTTTAGGATACAAAAACTTTCCTAAATCCATATGCATATCTATTAATGATGTCGTTTGTCATGGAATTTCAGATAAAAAATTATTATTAAAAAATGGTGATATTGTTAATATAGATGTATCAGTCATTAAAAATGATTACTATACTGACGCATCCAGAATGTTTTTTGTAGGATCTGTCAGCAAAAAAAATAAACATTTATGTCAAATTACTAAAAAAAGTCTTTATTTATCTTTAAAATGCATAAAAAATGGAGTAAGAATAAATACTATTGGACGAATTATCCAAAAATATGTAGAACAAAAAAATTTTTCAGTAGTTAGAGAATATTGTGGACACGGAATCGGAAAAAATTTTCATGAATTTCCACATATCTTACATTTTTATAATCATAATGATTATGTAATTATGCAAACCGGGATGACATTTACTATAGAACCTATGGTGAATGAAAAATTACCATATGTAAAATGCATGGCTGATGGTTGGACAATAAAAACAAACGATGGCGGTTTATCTGCACAGTATGAACATACAATTTTAGTAACTAAAACTGGGTGTGAGATAATTACACACCAAAAAAATGAAAAAATTCCTAAAATTTTCATAAATACATAAAATATATATACTTAAAGCTTAAAAAAATAATATTTTCATCTTTAAATAAATTAAATTATCCAATTATTTTAATAATATTTATTAATTTACTATGTACAAATAGTACAAAATAATTGTATAAATCTAACAGGTCAATAATTCAGATGACAAAAATACAGCATTATATTGAAGAAATATTTCAAAAAAAAAAAAAAGAAAATGACTATAAAATCACTAAAAATGAAAAAAAATATATTAATCAAATCATATCACAATTAAATTCCGGAACAATTAGAATCGCAAAAAAAATTCATGGAAAGTGGATTACATATCAATGGATAAAAAAATGTGTATTATTATACCTCTACTCTAAAAGTAACAAAATTATAAAAACATCAAACAATGTTTTTTATGATAAAATACCGCTAAAATATAGAAATTATGATGAATCACAATTTATTCGAGATTCTATACGAATAATTCCGAATTCAATAGTAAGATTTGGTGCTTTTATTGATAAAAATGTAGTACTTATGCCTAGCTTTATTAATATTGGAGCCTACATTGGTAAAAATACTATGATTGATACTTGGTCTACCATAGGTTCATGTGCGCAAATTGGTAGTAATGTACATATATCTGGAGGAGTTGGTATCGGTGGTGTATTAGAACCTTTACAAAATAATCCTACTATTATAGAAGATAATTGTTTTATTGGAGCACGATCTGAAATTGTTGAGGGAGTTATTGTAGAAAAAAATTCAGTAATTTCTATGGGCGTATATATTAGTCAAAGTACAAAAATCTACGAACGAGAAACAGGAAAAATATTTTACGGAAGAGTTCCATCAGGATCAGTAGTAGTATCGGGTACTTTACCTTCTAAAAACCACTATAATGTAAATTTATACTGTGCAGTAATAGTTAAAAAAGTTGATAAAAATACCTTAAAAAAAACAGAGTTAAATACCTTACTACGTAGTACTAAAGATTAGTTGAATATTATTCAATAATAATCTTTTATTGTTAACAAATATCCGCCTAAAAAAAGGCGGATTTCATTGCATATTTAGTTATATACAACACATACTAAACATACAATGTACTATACAAAATAGTTGTACATACAACTGTGTATGTTTTATGATCAAAATAGTTTTAAAAAGGACTTGTAATCAATGATATTGTTATCAGGCGCTGAAATGGTTGTAAAATCATTAATAGATTTAAAAATAGACACAATATTTGGATATCCTGGAGGAGCGGTATTAGATATATATGATGCATTATATACTTTAGGTCAAAAAAAAATACGGCATATACTAGTACGACATGAACAAGGAGCTGTACACATGGCAGACGGCTATGCTAGATGTACAGGAAGAATCGGGATAGTTTTAGTTACATCCGGACCTGGAGCAACTAATGCAATCACAGGAATCGCAACAGCATATATGGACTCTGTACCATTAATTATTATTTCAGGACAGGTATCTTCTAATTTAATTGGATTTGATGCATTTCAAGAATGTGATATGATTGGTATTTCTAGGCCTATTGTTAAACATAGTTTTTTAGTAAAAAAATCTGAAGATATTCCGTTAATTTTTAAAAGATCATATTTACTAGCATCTACAGGGAGACCTGGTCCCATTGTAATTGATTTACCTAAAAATATTTTAGACCAAAAAATAAAAAAAAATTATATTTGGCCTAAAACTGTTAAAATCAAATCTTATCACTTTAAAAAAAATAATAATAAAAAATATATAAAAAAAGCATTAAATAAAATTCTAATATCTAAAAAACCTATTATTTATGCTGGAGGCGGTATAATTAGTTCTAATAGTCATTCTGAATTATATTCATTGGCTACTCTCTTAAATATTCCGGTTACACTATCTCTTATGGCTTTAGGAGCTTTTCCTGGAAATAATCCTCAATGTTTATCCATGTTAGGTATGCATGGAACTTACCAAGCTAACATGGCAATGCATCATTCTGATACAATATTAGCTATTGGAGTTAGATTTGATGATAGAACAACTAACAATGTAGAAAAATATTGTCCTAATGCAAAAATAATACACATTGATATTGATCCAACTTCTATTTCAAAGACCATTACCGCTAATATTCCTATCATTGGAGATGCAAAAAAAATATTACTAAAAATGTTAGATATTATTAAAAAAAATCCAGTTAATAGACCTACAAATTACCTACGTACATGGTGGAAAAAAATTAATTCATGGAAACAAATAAAACTTAAAAATCATAACAATTTTAATACCACCATTAAATCACAAAATTTTATAAACATTTTATATAAATTAACAAAAGGAGATGCATATATAACATCTGACGTGGGACAACATCAAATGTTTACTGCATTACACTATATATTTGATAAACCTCGTCGTTGGATTAATTCTGGGGGGTTAGGAACAATGGGATTTGGTTTACCAGCAGCTTTAGGAGTAAAAGTAGCATTTCCTAAAAAACTTGTAATTTGTATTACTGGAGATGGTAGTATACAAATGAACATACAAGAACTATCTACCGCGAAGCAGTATGGCCTTGCTGTACTAGTAATTAATTTAAACAATCAATCATTAGGAATGGTAAAACAGTGGCAAGATATAATATATGAGGGAAGACATTCTCACTCATATATGCAATCTTTACCAAATTTTAAAAAACTAGCAAAATCATACGGACATGTGGGATTAAGAATCAAAAAACCTAAAGAAATCATTGAAAAATTAAAAATAGCCATAAAAAAAGTTCAATTAGGATCATTAGTATTTGTGGATGTCTACATAGAACCGGATGAACATATTTACCCTATGCAAATTAAAAATGGTGGGATGAATGATATGTTATTACAAAAATAGGATAATTTTAAATTATGCGTCGTATTTTATCAATTTTACTAGAAAATGAGTCGGGGGCACTGTCTCGAGTAATTGGTCTATTTTCACAACGCGGATATAATATAGATAGCCTTACAGTAGCTCCTACAGAGGACAAGAAGATTTCTCGATTAACTATTCAAACTTTTGGAAATAAAAAAACAATTGAACAAATTGAAAAACAACTACAAAAATTAATTGATGTACATCAAGTTATTGAAATTACTAATAAAAATTATATAGAAAGAGAAATTTTATTAATAAGAATAAAAATACATGAATTTAAAAAACTTCATGAAGTTAATCAATTACTTGACATTTATCAAGGAATTATAATTGATTGTTCCTCAAAAAAATATATTATTCAAATATCAGGTACTAACCATATTATTGATTCATTTTTAAAAATCATAAAAAAATCTTTTAAAATTATTGAATTATCTAGATCCGGGGTAATTAGTATTAATTGTTATTAACTGTATTTAATTATAAAACACCAAATAAATTATATTATTTAATTAACATCATTCATTTTAACCATTTATACATTTTCTATTTAATATTTTAAAAATTTTTATTTTTAAAACATAATGCTTAGAGAATGTATAAATTTAACATAAATTATAAAAATTATGTCACATATTCCAGTATTACTAAAAGAATCAATCAATGCTTTAAATATTAAACCTAACGGAGTATACGTTGATGGAACATTCGGTTCAGGTGGACATTCGTTAGAAATATTAAAAAAAATAGGAAAAAAAGGAAAATTATATGCAATAGATCAAGATCCGCAATCTGTACTTCTTGGAAAAAAGATACAAGATAATAGATTTTTTATTAAACAAGGAAATTTTTCTAAAGTAATACAAGATTTATATTATCTTGATAATATACAAATTGATGGAATCTTATTAGATTTAGGTGTTTCTTCAACACAAATAGACACAGCAAATAGAGGTTTTTCATTCATGAAAAACGGACCTTTAGATATGCGTATGAATAATACAATCGGAATACCTGCATGGCAATGGTTACAAAAAACTAACCAAAAAAAAATAGAAAGTATTTTAAAAAATTTAGGAGAGGAAAGATATGCAAAAAAAATTTCTCATTGTATTATAGAAAGAAACAAAAAAAAACCTATATTACAAACACTAGATTTAGTAGAAATTATTAAAAGAGTTATTCCCAAAAAAAATACCTTCAAACATCCTGCTACTCGAACTTTTCAAGCTATACGTATTTATATTAATCAAGAACTAGAGTCATTACAAAAAATATTAAATATTTTAATAAAAATTCTAAAAACTCGAGCAAGGATAGTAATCATTAGCTTCCATTCTATTGAAAGTAGAATTGTAAAAAATTTTTTTAAAAAATACAGTAAATATCAAGTAATTCCTAAAGGTTTACCTATAACTGATAAGCAAATTAAACAACGTACACTCAAAAAAATAAAAATTATCAAGAAAATAAAACCTAGCATTAATGAAATCAAAAAAAATCCACGTGCACGTAGTGCACTATTAAGAATTGCAGAAATATTATAACTTTAATAACATTAAAAAAAACTACGTATATACTATCTAATAAAAAAATTTATATATATTTGTAAAAATAAATCTATTTTACAAACATCTATATTTTATTCTTTTTAAGAAAAACCACTGTATCATTTATTTTTTATATATTTATGTAAAATAAAATGATTTTAAAAAAAGTGCTATATATCCATAAAAATAAAAAAATATTTTATTATTAGTATGTTCACACAAATGTATAGTTATATTTTTTATATATAAAAAGAAAAATACATAAAAATATACATACATTATACATTATGTTAAGTAACATATTAAACATATATGTTAAAATAGAAATATACATAAATTCTATTCACAGCGATTAAATAATATTTAAATTATGATAAAAAAAATAAATAATATTCAAATATTACTGAATCCATGGATTAATAATATTCCTCAAAAAAAAATTTGTGATATTACTCAATACAGTACCAAAATTAAAAGTGGTGATTTATATATTTTGTTACATAAAAAAAAAAATATAAAAAAAAACTACATTTTAAAAGCTTTAAAAAATAAAGCTAACGTTGTTTTATATGAAACAGAAAAAAACAAACACGGATTATGTATATCTACACAATTTAACACATTAATTATTTATTTTAAAAAACTAAGTTACTACATTCATCAAATATATGAAAGATTTTTTAATAAACCACAAAAAAAAATAAAATTAATCGGAGTAATGGGAACGTACGGAAAAACTACTGTAGCTAATTTAATTGCACAATGGGAAAAACTTATAAATAAAAAAATCGGTATAATAAAAAATTTAGAAAACACTGTTAATACATGTACACAATCTAATTATGAAACTATTAATTACAAAAATTCCGTTCAAAAAAAACTATATAAATTAGTAAAAAAGAAAATAGATATTACAATAATAGAAATGTCCTATCATGTTTTAATGCAAAAACAAATGTCTAATTTAAAATTTGAATCAATAATATGTACAAATCTAACTAATAATTTAATAGATGGCCAAAAAAATATGTTTCAACAAGAAAAAATAAAATTTTCTTTTTTAAAAAATAATGTAATTAAAAATATTATCTTAAATGGAGATGAAAATATCACAAGTAATTGGATAAACAAATTTAAAAATAAAAATGTTATTTCTGTTACTATATTTAAAAAAAATAATGTTTTTCACACAAAATTTTGGATCAATGTAATAAATATCATTTACAGTACTTCACGTACAAAAATTTTCTTTAACTCATCTTGGGGTTCAGGAAAATTATATAGCTTGTTATTAGGTAATTTTAATATTACTAATATTTTATTAGCTATGACATCTATGCTATTGTTAAAATATTCGATAAATATACTTGTTCAAAGTAGTAAATTTTTACAACCTATACGTAGAAAAATGGAAAAAATTCAAATCAATCAAAGTCCTTTATTTGTAATAAATAACGTTCATTTACCACAAATATTATATCGCGCGCTGTATTCTTTGACATATTATAACTGTAAAAAAATTTGGTGTGTTTTAGGATATGAGGAAATAACAAACATTAGTACTAGAAAAATCATAGGAAATATTATAGAAAAATTTTCTGATTTTATTGTATTTATAAATACTCATCCTCAGAATAAACAAGAAAAATTAATTTTACACGATATATTAAATGAATGTAATAAAAAAAATAAATTTTTTATATTTTATACTATAAAACAGGCTATACAATTTATTTTTTCTCAAACTAATAAATATGATATAATATTAGTATCAGAAAAAGAACAAAAGGTAAAAAAAATTATTAAATATATAAATATTATGTCAAAAAATAGTAGTATGAATATATAAATAATAAAGTATAGAAAAATCTATAAAAATATTAAAAATTACTTATTAATATATTACAATTATTTCAGATTATATTTTATGTTGCAAAAATCACATACAAAATATTTATTTACACATAAAAATAAAAAATATTATTTATTGTCTCTAACAAATGAAATTATTAGTCCCTATATCAGAGTAATATTAGTACATAGAATCATTTAAAATAAGAATAGTACGTTATTATTTAATTACAAAAATTAAATATATATAAATTTTATTTCAAAAAAAATATATTATATATTTTGAAAAAAAATAAAATCAATAAAAATTTAATTTATTCAAAAATTAAAACATTTATATATCAATAACAATATTATCGTCTTTAAAATTCTTAAAAATTATTTAATATTCATAAAATATATAATTTATTGAAATTCAATAAAAGTGTAATAATGTTATTATTATGACATTTATATTATAATACATATTATTATTAAAAAACTTATATATATGATTTTTTATAAATATTTGATGAAAAAATATAATATCAAAATGATACTATAAATATTATTATTACGAATGATTATAAAATATATTTTTAAATATAAATATTTATACAATGTTTATTGTGTATATTTATATAAAATATATACATCATGTATTAAATTTATAAAAAATTAAACCAATCATCTAATTTAATTAAAAATATGAACTATTCAATAAAAAAAAATATCATTACCGGTTTGGAGATAGGAGCAACAAAAATCACTGTACTGATAGGAGAAATTCTTCAATGTGGAATGATTAATATAATAGGTTTTAGCAAACAGAAAGTTCAAGGTGTAGAAAAAGGAAAAATCAACAATTTAGAACTATTAATACACTGTATTAATACATCTATTCAAAGAGCAGAAAAAATAGCTCAGTGTAAAATCTATTCTGTATATCTCTCAATATCGCATAATGAAATTAACTGTCAAAATGAAATTGGAATTACTCCTATTAAAAACAGTGAAGTAACTCAAAAAGAAATAGACACGGTTATTACAACAGCTAAGTCTGTTAAAATAAAATATAATCATAAAATTTTACATATCATTCCTCAAGAATTCTTAGTTGACAATCAATCTGGCATAAAAAATCCTATAGGACTTTCAGGTATGCGGGTACAGGCTAATGTGCACCTAATTACTGGAAATATAAATATTCATAAAAACATTATAAAAGCTATTCAAAAATGTGGAATACATGTAAAAAAAAACATATTTATTGGTGTAGCGTCTAGCCTTTCTGTATTAACAGAAGAAGAAAAAGACTTAGGAGTATGTTTAGTAGACATCGGAGGAGAAACAATGAATGTTAGTATTCATATAAATGGATCATTACGTCATAATGCAGTTATACCGTATGCAGGAAATACTGTAACACGTGATATTGCATATGCTTTTTCTTTATCTTATTCTGATGCAGAATTTATAAAAAAAAAATACGGATATGCTATAGAAGATATCTCAATTACATGTAAAAATTTAGAAATTATGACTAAAAAAGGAGAAAAAATAATTAATTGTCATTATCAATCTTTAGTAGAAGTTATTGAGCCACGATATACAGAATTATTACAATTAGTAAACAAAGAAATACTATACTCATATACTCATTGCCATAATATTAATTTAAATAAATATCCTAAAATTTCCAATATAGTGTTAACCGGAGGATCTTCTAAAATAAAAAATTTATTAAAATGTGCAAATAAAGTATTTCAGACTAATATTATTATAAAAAAACCTTGCAATATTCCAGACATACCTGAATATCTCGCACACCCTGAGTATGCTACTATTGTTGGATTATTACAATATGGAAAAAATTATCAACAATCAATTTTAATAAAAAACAAAAATAGCGGATTTTTTAAATATTTATTTACTCAAATAAAATACTTATTAATACATTAATTAAAGTCCACAAAGTATAATAATTTTAATTATTCTAATGTTATGGAGTATATTTTATGTTTGAACCTTCTGAATTAAGTAATGATGCAGTCATTAAAGTTATTGGTGTTGGTGGAGGAGGAAGTAATGCTGTTGAACATATGGTTCGTGAAAAAATAGAAGGTGTAGAATTTTTTGCTATTAACACGGATGCTCAAGCATTGAGAAAAATAGCTGTCGGACAAACTATACAGATAGGAAATAATATTACAAAAGGATTAGGAGCTGGAGCAAATCCTGATGTAGGAAAAAATTCCGCCGAAGAAGATAAAGAAACGTTAAAATCAGCATTAGATGGCGCAGATATGGTTTTTATAGCAGCAGGAATGGGAGGAGGAACCGGTACGGGAGCTGCTCCTGTAGTAGCAGAAGTTGCTAAAGAACTCGGAATACTAACAGTAGCTGTGGTGACTAAGCCCTTTAGTTTTGAGGGAAAAAAAAGAATGAATTTTGCTGAGCAAGGATTAAACGAATTATCTAAATACGTAGATTCCCTTATAACCATACCTAATGATAAATTATTAAAAGTTTTAACACGTGGAATATCGTTACTTGACGCATTTGGAGCCGCAAATGATGTACTCAAAGGAGCAGTGCAGGGAATTGCAGAACTAATTACTCGACCAGGACTAATGAACGTTGATTTTGCAGACGTAAGAACCGTAATGTCAGAAATGGGTTATGCTATGATGGGTACAGGATCAGCTTCAGGAGAAAATAGAGCAGAAGAAGCTTCTGAAATTGCTATCTCTAGCCCTTTATTAGAAGATATTGATCTTTCAGGAGCTAGAGGAGTTTTAGTAAATATAACTGCTGGTTTTGATTTAAGGCTAGACGAATTTGAAACCGTAGGAAACACTATTCGAGCATTTTCATCCGACAACGCAACCGTAGTAATTGGTACTTCATTAGATCCACAAATGGATCATTCTTTAAGAGTAACCGTAGTAGCTACAGGAATTGGTATGGAAAAAAGATCTGAAATTTCTTTTATGAGAAATCAATCGTCTAAAGAATTGTTAGTGGATTATAGAAATCAATCGTTAAGAAGACATAGAGTGGTGAATAATTTAAATACCATTAAAAAAACTACCAATAATAATTTTAACAACACACAAAAATATGAAAAAAATTTTTTAGATATTCCAGCTTTTTTAAGAAAAAATAGTAATTAAGAATTATTACTGTATTATACATATAAAATATATATATCAATTATATTATACTAATTTAATAAATTTACATGTACAAACTCCATTAAAATACCATATATAAAAATAATTTATAAAAATATTTTTATATATCTATATTGTTAATTTTAATACAAATCAAATTTTTCTTTAAACTAATAAAAATAATCATACTGTTAAAAACAGAGTTTATATGACATCATCAATATATTCATTTAAAATTACAATAACAGCAATTAATAGGATAAAAAAACTTTTACTTATAAAAAAAAATTTACAGTTAAAACTACGTATATATATAACAGGAGGTGGTTGTAGTGGTTTTCAGTATGGATTTAAATTAGATAACATCATGAATAAAGATGATATTCATATAAAAAAATCCGGTATAACAATTGTTATTGACCCTATTAGTTTTCAATACTTAATCGGAGGAAAAATAGATTATATAGAAAATTTAGAAGGATCAAAATTTATAATTAGTAATCCTAATGCTCAAACAACATGTGGATGCGGATTGTCATTTAGTATATAAATTACCATATATACAGTAATGCTATATTAAATATATTTACTACAATGTAGATAATTGTAAAAAAGTACAGTTTGTATGTTTAATAATTCTATAGCTTTTATTATATATATACTATATCGTTATTTAGAGCAGGGAATAACCTGCTCTGTAAAACGTTTTAATTATATATAGATATTCATTAATTATATGTAAAATACATAACATGATTTTCAATCAATAAAAAAATATATTTTATATATAATCATAATAATATTTTATATTAATCTAAATATTAGATTAATGATAATACAAAAAAAATAAGTAATACGACATATTTATAAAAAATATTTATATAAAAATATTAATACGTTTTTATTGAAATAAATTAATATTCAATCTATTTTATAGATGTAAATTTTTTAAATATCAAAATATATGTAATTATACATATAAATTTTCTAATCTAATAATATATAAATACTTATATTGTGTTAATCATATCCGTAGCTGTACCATGAAATAATTGTGCTGATATGTTCATTGATTCTGATAAAGTAGGGTGAGGATGAATCGTAAGAGCTAAATCTTCTATATCACACCCCATTTCAATAGATAAATTAATTTCTGATAATAATTCTCCAGCATGTTTACCAATAATTATACCTCCAATAACTCTATTATGATCTGTATCAACAATTAATCTTGTAATACCACGATCTGCACAATTAGAGCTGATTGCTTTACCAGAAAATTTCCAAGGAACAGTAACTGCTCGACATTTAATACCTTTCAATTTTGCTTGTTCTTCCATAATACCTGTCCATGCAATTTCAGGATTACAGTATGCAACACAAGGGATAGCCCTGGGTTCAAAAAAATGTTTTTTTCCATAAATTACTTCTGCAGCTATGTGTGCTTCATGTATTCCTTTATGCGCTAACATCGGCGCACCAATTACATCACCAATAGCAAAAATATTTGATACATTAGTTCGCATTTGATTATCTACTTGAATGAAACCTGAAGAATTTAGCTGAATATCTACGGATGACACATTTAAATTATGAATATTAGCAACTCTACCAACAGAAATTAATACATTATCATATAAATTATTATATAAAACATCATTAGATGATTTAGTTTTTATTATAATTCCTTGAGGAGTATATACTAAATTATTAATTGAAGTATTTAAATGTATACTAAAATATTTTTTAGTATATTGAATAAACAGATCACCCATATCTCTATCAATAGAGGGAAAAAATTTTTCAGAACTATCTATAATATCTACGTGCGATCCTAAGGCACTATATATAGTTGCCATTTCTAATCCAATAATACCAGCTCCAATAATTAGTAATTTTTTAGGAATAGATACACAACTTAAAGCTTGAGTAGAATTCCAAATACGACTATCTACACAAGATACGTTAGATAATGTTTTTGGAGTAGATCCAGAAGCAATAATAGCATGTTCAAATTGAACATTATACGCAATATCATTATTTACTACTTGTAATGTATTTTTATTTAAAAAAGTCGCTAATCCTTTTAATATCTTGACTTTTCTGTATTTAGCTAAATTATATAAACCATTATTTAACTTGGTTATAATATTACTTTTCCAATCCATAACTTGAGCAATATTTAAGCTATCACAATTACCAAGATTTATATTATATTTAGAAAATTCTTGAATTTCTCTTATTAAATTAGCTAGATATAGCAATGATTTAGATGGTATACAACCAACATTTAAACATGTTCCTCCTAAAACTCCATATTTTTCTATAATTATAGTAGACAAGCCTAAATCGGAACATCTAAAAGCAGCAGAATATCCTGCTGGTCCACCACCAATGACTGCTACATTAACATTAATATTTTTTTTCATAAAAAACTCTTTTTGTTAATACTAATAAATATTGTTTTATATTGATTTAAATTAATATAACCAATAACTGAAAATCTATTACATATTTATTGATAACTATACTAATAAAATTCTAATATCGGATAATAAAAGACCTAAAAAATTTGTAAAACGCGCTCCATCAGCTCCATCAATTACACGATGATCATATGATAAAGAGAAAGGAAGTATCAAACGAGGACAGAATTTATTATTAATCCAAATCGGTTTTATTGTTGCTTTTGATACACCAAGAATACAAGATTCAGGTGCATTAATAATAGGAGTAAAACCAGTTCCACTAATTCCTCCTAAACTAGAAACGGTAAAACCACCACCTTGCATTTCCAAAATACTTAACTGATTATTTTTTGCTTTTTGAGCCAAACTAAATATTTCGTATGATATTTCACTAATATTTTTATATTTTAAATTTTTTAAAACAGGTACTAACAAACCAGCTTGTGTATCTACAGCTACGCCAATATTAATATTTTTATTTAAAATAATACCATTTTTATTAACATCTAAGATACTATTAAATCTTGGATATTTTAATAAAACATGCACAACGGATTTTACTATAAACGATAGCAGCGAAATTTTTTGAAAATTTTTATTTGCTAAATTGCGAGAGTTATATAATTTCCTAAAATCCTCTAACTCAGTGATATCTGTTTCATCAAATTGAGTAACATGCGGAATATTTTTCCAATTATTTAACAACCTACTTCCAGAAATTTTCTGAATATTAGTTAATAATTGATATTCTTGATCATCATTTTTATTATTTAAGTTATCTTGTTTTACTAAAATATCTTCAGTATTATATACATTGATATCATTATGAACAATATTGTATTTTTTTATATCCTCTTTAGTTATACATCCTTTTTTCCCGCTTCCTTTAACATTTAACAAGTTAATACTTAATTTTCTAGCGATACGACGAACCACTGGAGATGCATAAATTTCCTTATCCTGATATTTATCATCAGAATTAATACTATTATTAGTATTTAATTTATCAGCAGAATTAGCAATACAATTATCATTAATTTTATTTTTTTTAATCAAATTTTTTTTATAACAATTTTCCGCAATAATCATTATTAATTTATTTACAGATACCGTATCTCCTACTTTAATACAAATTTTTTTGATAATTCCAGAAACAGGAGAAGGTATTTCTAAAACGGATTTATGACTTTCAATAGAAACTAAACCATCTTCTTTAATAACTTTATCCCCTACTTGTACTAAAATTTCAATTACTTCTGCACACTTCATTCCAATATCTGGCATACATACTTCTATATCCACTATATCACCTCTTATGCGAGCCTAGGATTTGGTTTATCGGAAATAATATTTAATTTCTTTAAAGCATTAACTAATATTACTGCATCCATTTTTCCTTGCTGAATTAATGCATTTAAAGCTGCACTTATAATATATGATGTACTAATTTCAAAAAAATTACGTAATTTTTTTCGACTATCAGATCTTCCGTATCCATCTGATCCTAATACGTGAAATATATTTGATGGTACATATGCTCGAATCTGTTCTGCAAAAATTTTCATATAATCAGTAGCTGCAACAACAGGTTCTTGATTCATTATTGAAGTAATATATGGTATTTTTTTTTTCTTTAAAGGATGTAACATATTCCATCGTACACAATCTTGACCATCACGTGCTAACTCTGTAAAAGATGTTACGCTATAAATATCAGAACCAATTTGATATTCAGATAATAAAAATTTAGCCGCTTTTTCAATACATCGTAAAATAGCCCCAGAACCTAGTAATTGTATATGGCCTGCATTTCCAGAATACGTCTTCAATTTATAAATACCTTTACAAATCCCTTCTATCATATCATAAGACATGTTAGGCATAACATAATTTTCATTTATAGTAGTAATATAATAAAAAACATTCTCTTGTTTTTTTCCATACATACGCTCTAAACCGGACTGTATAATAACAGCTAATTCATAACTATAAGTAGGATCATAAGAAATGCAATTAGGTATAGTTGAAGATAAAACATGACTATGTCCATCTGCATGCTGTAAACCCTCTCCATTTAATGTACTTTTTCCAGATGTTGCTCCAATTAAAAAACCTCTTGCTTGTTGATCTCCACATGACCACAAAAAATCTCCGATTCTTTGAAAACCAAACATAGAATAATAAATATAAAATGGTATCATAGAAAAATTATTAGTACTATATGAAGTTGCTGCAGCTAACCATGAAGAACCTGCTCCTAATTCATTAATACCTTCTTGTAAAATTTGACCATTAGTATCTTCTCGATAATAAAAAATTTGATCTTTATCTGCGGGTGTATATTTTTGTCCTTGACAATTATAAATACCAATCTGGCGAAATAAACCCTCCATACCAAAAGTACGCGCTTCATCGGCTATAATAGGTACAATTCTATTTTTTATGTGAATATTTTTTAAAAGTATATTTAGAATTCGTACAAAAGCAATAGTAGTAGATATAGGTCTGACTTGTTTATTTAACAAGCAACGAAACTCTTCTAATGAAGGTATTATTAGATCTTTAGAAAAATTATTTAACCGAAAAGGAACATAGCCGTATAATCTTTTCCTTTGATCATGCAAATATTTATATTCTACAGAATCTGAAGAAAATTTTACATATGACAATTTTTTTAGATCTTGTAAATCTATTTTTATTTTTAATTGTTTTTGTAGATGTTGAATATCTTGAATATTTAAGTTTTTAACTTGATGAGCAATATTTTTGCCTTCAGCGATACTTCCTAAACCATAACCTTTAATTGTATGAATTAATATAACTACCGGTTTATCTTTTATTAATTTAGCTGCATGAAAAGCAGAATATAATTTTTTAAAATCATGACCGCCTAATGTTAATTTCCAAATATCATCATCAGTCATATTATCCACTAGTTTTTTTGTTTCTGCATATTTACCAAAAAAATATTTTCGAATATAAGCGCCGTTTTTAGATCTAAAAGTTTGATAATCACCATCTATCGTTTCATTCATTAATTGTTTCAAACGTCCAGATACATCTTGTTTTAATAAATTATCCCATCCACTTCCCCAAAGTACTTTAATAACATGCCAACCTGCACCTAAAAAAAAATTACTTAGTTCACTAATAATTTTTCCATTACCATAAACAGGTCCATCTAATCGTTGTAAATTGCAATTAATGACAAATATTAAGTTATCTAATTTTTCTCGGGCAGCAATTGTAATAGCTCCTTTAGACTCAGGCTCATCCATTTCGCCATCTCCTAAAAAAACATATACAGTTTGTTTTGAAGTATCTTTTAAATTTCTATTATATAAATATTTTAAAAATTTTGCTTGATAAATAGATGAAACTGCACTTAAACCCATTGAAACTGTAGGAAATTGCCAAAAATCAGGCATTAATTTAGGATGTGGATATGAAGACAATCCTTTTCCATCAGTTTCTTGTCTGAAATTATCTAATTGTTCTTCTGTTATACGATTTTCTAAAAATGCTCGCGAATAAATACCTGGAGATATATGTCCTTGAAAATAAATCAAATCACCGCTATCATAATTATTATAAGCACGAAAAAAATGATTAAAACAAACTTCATAAATCATAGAAGATGATTGAAAAGAAGAAATATGTCCTCCTAAATCTAAATTTTTCTTAGAAGCTCGTAAAACCATCATAATTGCATTCCATCGTATCACTGAACAAATTTTTTTTTCTATTTTAATATTTCCAGGATATTTTGGTTCTTGATTAACATGAATAGTATTTATGAAATCAGAAAAAATATTTTTATGAATATTAGTATTTTGTAACATTCGTGAATTTAAAATTTTATTTATTAAAAAATGAACTCGTGTTATACCATATCTTGTATATACAGATTCAATAGAATCTATCCATTCAGATGTTTCAACAGGATCGATATCTTTAAGAATATTTTTTGACATACTTTTACAAACCTTTAAAATAATTACATATTAATAATTTAATCATTGAAATAATTTTTTTATTTATTTAATTTGTTATAATACAAAATATAATATAGTATATATTCAATAATATTTATATTTAAAATAATATAAATTTTATTTATCATACAATATATTTTATTTAAATAAGAGTTTTTATTTACATAAAAACATATTTGTATATTAAAAAGACTTATTATATATAATTATGTTATGGTTTATGTATTCAAATAAATATATATATCAAAAATATATACAATCATTAATGTAAAATACATAAATAATTAAATATAAAATTTTTTAAAAAATAAAAAAATTTGAATTTGAAAAATAAATATTTTCATTTTTATCTATAAATTATAAATTTTTTTAATATATTAAGTACTTTTATGTATATATTATCAAAATAATTATCAAAAATAATAATAATATAAAAAAAGTGTACACATGTACGGAATAAAAAATTTTTATAATGTAAAAATTACCTTAAAATCAGGTTATTTTTATAGATTTCATAATCAATAAATGAAATTCATGATAATCTTTACAATTAATTACATGCATATATATATTTTTTTTTCGTTCAAAATCTACATAAAAAATATTTACTAAACTTTTTATTACATTATTTTTTATTGATTCCAACATTGACTGAAACATAAAAAATGATTCTCTTTTATATTCTTGTTGAGGATCTTGTTGCGCATAACCTCGCAAATGAATACTTTGTCTTAAAAAATCTACTGAGTTTAAATGTTCTACCCAAAAAATATCTAGTATTTGTAACATTACTGATTTTTCAATCATATTAGAACATTTTTTAGATACTAAAGAAGTATTTTTACTGTAACTAAATTGTATTGTGGTTACAATTAAATCAATTAATTTATCTACATTATCATATAATGTAGTATCATGTTCTAAAAATTTATTAATTGATTTAATAAAATAAAAATTATTTTTTAATTCCTTTTCTAAAGCTATAAAACTATTTTGATTAACTGTATTTCCAGAAATGTATTGTTTAATACAAAATTTGATTCTATCTTTTAAGATTTTTAAAATATGATCGTGAATATTAGATATATTAATTAGTTTATTTCTTTCTCGATATATAACTTCACGTTGTTCATTAATGACATTGTCATACTCTAATAATTGTTTTCTTATATCAAAGTTTTGATTTTCTACTTTTTTTTGAGCTCTTTCAATTGCAGAATTTAACCAAGGATGCTCAATAGATTGTCCTTTTTTCATACCAATAGTTTTGATAAAACTAATAATATTATCAGAAGCGAATAAACGAATCAAAGTATCATCTAGTGATAAATAAAATCTTGATGAACCTGGATCTCCTTGTCTACCAGATCGTCCCCTTAATTGATTATCTATCCTTCGCGAATCATGCCGCTCAGTACCAATAATATGTAAACCTCCAGATGTAAGAACTAGATTATTTTTTTTCTTCCAAGAATCCCGCAATACATTATTTTTATTTATAATATATTTTTTTTTTCTTATCTCACATTGCATTCCTCCTAAAACAATATCAGTACCTCGACCAGCCATATTAGTTGCAATAGTAACAGCTTCTGGTTCTCCAGCACGAGATATAATTACTGCTTCTTTAGAATGCATTTTAGCATTTAAAACATTGTGTTGAATATTAATTTTTTTTAATATTTTAGAAATTTTTTCAGATTTTTCGATAGAAACTGTACCTACTAAGACGGGTTGTTTACGTTTTACACAATCCTGTATGTCAGATATAATTGCATTAATTTTATCAAATTCAGATAGGTATATTAAATCAGACATATCATTACGAATCATAGGTTTGTTAGTAGGAATAACGACGGTGTCTAGGTTGTAGATTGAATTAAATTCACATGCTTCTGTCGCGGCAGTACCCGTCATACCTGATAGCTTAGAATATAACCGAAAATAATTTTGTAATGTAATGGATGCTAAAGTTTGATTATCGTGATGTATCACTACTTTTTCTTTTGCCTCTACAGCTTGGTGTAGTCCATCAGACCATCTTCTTCCAGACATAATTCTTCCTGTATGTTCATCTACAATAATTATCTTATTATTTTGTATAAGATAATCTACATTTTTTAAAAAAATATAGTGTGCTTTTAAAGCTAGAAGAATATGATGGATAAAAAAAATATTTTTAGATAAGTATAATGATTCTAATTTAGGCAAAAGATTGTGTTTTACTAATAACTTTTCAATTTTAATTAATCCCATTTCAGTTAAATGAATTTGACGTTGTTTATAATCTATATAAAAATCACCTACTTTGCAAATTTCATTGTAATTTTTTTTATTTTTAGGAATCAAAAAAGGAATCAAAGAATTTATTTTTTTATATAAAGAATCACTGTTTTCTATAGGGCCAGAAATTACGAGGGGTGTACGAGCTTCATCGATTAAAATAGAATCAACTTCATCAACCAAAGCAAAATACAATTTTCTTTGTACTTTTTGTTTATTACAAAAAACCATATTATCTCGTAAATAGTCAAAACCATATTCATGATTAGTACCATATGTAATATCTGCTAAATACGCTATTTGTTTATCTTCTTGTGACATACCAGATACATTAATTCCAACGCTTAATCCTAAAAATTCAAACAAAACACGATTTTTATTTGCATCTCTATTCGCAAGATAATCATTCATTGTGACAATATGAACACCGCGCCCTAATAAAGCATTTAAATATGCTGGTAAAGTAGCGGTTAATGTTTTTCCTTCACCCGTACGCATTTCAGCAATACTCTTTCTGTGTAAAATAATTCCTCCTAAAATCTGTACATCAAAATGACGCATTCCAAAAACTCGTTTACTGGCTTCACGAATTACAGAAAAAGCTTCTGGAAGTAAAGAATCAAGAGTATCTCCATATTTTAATCGTAATTTAAATTCATCTGTTTTTTTTCTTAAATCATGATCTTTAAGTTGTAGTAAATCTTTTTCTAGCATATTAATTTTAACTACAAGTTCATTCAAATTTTTCAAAACACGTTCATTGCGACTTAAAAAAAAATTATTAATTATTTTACCTAACATACATAAATCTCATTTTCTCTAAAACTACAAGTAAAAAATCTTATACAATTTAACAAATATTTAATAAAAATATTGATTCATAAAATATTATGAAACTAAAAAACATAGTATATAAATATTGTTATGTAATATAATTTTATTATATTGAAATTTGATAAACATAAATAAATATATTAATTCACTATTTATATAAACAAAATTATTTGATTTATAATTAAACACGATATACTATCAGTGTTTTATAAATTCAAAAAAATTAATTTAAATAACAAAAATCATGTATTAATACATATAAGAATAATATTTATAAATTTACATGTGTATTATTATTGATAAAATAAAAAATACTAATAAAAATTTTCATGAAAAATAAACAATAAACTTTAATATTTTCCATAATATCATATATATAAAATATATGGATATAAACAACAAAAAGTTTTTTATAAATATAAATTTTTAATCAATTAATTTTATTAAAATAGTATATACAATTTAAGTATTATTAATCACAATAAACTTTTATATTTAAATATCAAAATACTGTAATTAATAAAACTATTATATTATTAAGAACACTTGTTTAACAGGTGCTGCAATAAACCTTCATATTTACACATATAAAAATTATTAGATATTAAGTAATGATCTGAATACGTAGCAGACAAAAAATATAATCCGGAAGAAGAAACAGTAGGATATATTTTATTTATATTTTTATTAGTTAAAATCTTTTTTATCCAAAAAATATTACGTTTTGATAAACCCACCTTAATTAAAGATCCAACAATATTTCTAACCATATGATATAAAAAAGAATTAGCAGTAATATCAACAATTACAAAATCATGTACCCGATATATTACTAGAGAAGTTATATTTTTATATGGAGAAAAAGATTGACAACCACTACTTTTAAAAGCTGTAAAATCATGTAAACCCAGTAAACATCTAGCACTAATTTGCATATTTTTAATATCTAAGAAATTTTTTACACAAAAATAATATTTAGTTAAAAAACTTGATCGTATATTACGATTTAAAATTATATAACGATATGATCTTGATAATGCTGAAAACCTAGAATGAAAATCAGACTTAATCTCTTGTAACCACAAAACAGTAATATCATGTGGTAATAATGCATTTACACCTTTTAACCAAACAGAAGCACTACGAACAATATGGGTACTAAAATGAGCAACTTGCATCATAGCGTGTACCCCTTTATCCGTTCTACCGGCACAAACTACATCTATTTTACAATTAGCTATTTTGGATAAAGCTTGTTCTATACATCCTTGTACAGTCGATACTGATCTTTGTTTTTGCCAACCAAAATACATGCTCCCATCATATTCTACCCCTAATACAAACTTCATTTATTTTTCCTAATCACACCATTTAGTTTTTGTTAATAAATAAAAAAAATTACATATTAAATATATTACGTATACATTATTTTATAAAAACATGATTCATAAAAATTATTATACTCCATATAAAAAACTTTATTTTATTAAATTTTTATAGATAAAATATATATATTTATTTTTAACATACTATATTAAATATCTATCTAGAAATTAATTAATAACAACATATTTTATAAAATAGAAAAAAATAATATTCGTTATAATATCAATAAAAATAAATTTTAATAAAGTATATTATTTATAAAATTATCTTATATATAAAATTACTACGATGACTAAAATAATATAATTATATTAAATATATATAAAATATATATACAGTTATATATAAAAAACTAGTTATTTATACGTTCATAAATAAACTCTTATACCTATGTACAAAATATAATGCAATCAATAAATCTTATTAATAACAATAGTTAAAATCTAAAAATTTTATAAATCATAAATTAAATATTATGTGTATAAATATACTCTATGTTAATATATTATTAATATTAATTTTATAAAAATATTTTATTAAATATATATTGAATAAGATTAACTATATAAAACATATATACATAAAAATAACATTAAAAATCTTATATTTCATAAAAATATATTTTATATAAATCTTATTTAAATATATAAAATATAAAAAAACAAAATTTTTTTTAATGTATCATTAATACTACCAATTTTAAAAAACTATATATAAACGTAAAATAACGTCGATATTAAAATATGAAGCTAATTATAAAAAAGAATAATAATATATCTCAAAGAAAAATTAGTAAAAATTCTATAAAAGTATTGTATAGATTAAATAAATCAGGATACGAAGCATATTTGGTAGGCGGTGGAGTCCGAGATTTATTATTAGGTAAAAAGCCTAAAGATTTTGATATTGCTACCAACGCAAAGCCAAATGAAATTAGAAAACTATTCAAAAATTGTCGATTAATAGGACGTCGCTTCATTATTGCGCATCTAATATTTAAAAGTGAAATTATTGAAGTATCAACATTTAGAACAAAAAATAATAATACTGACAAAAAAAAACCATATCCTAACGTGAAAAAATCTACCAGTGGAATGTTATTAGTCGATAATACTTTTGGAAAAATTGAAGAAGATGTATATAGAAGAGATTTAACGATTAATGCATTATATTATAATATTCAAGATTTTAGTATTCGAGACTACGTCGGTGGAATTAAAGATATAAAAATGAAAATAATAAGGCTAATAGGTGATGCTGAGACTCGCTACAGAGAGGATCCGGTAAGAATGTTGAGAGTAATTCGTTTTTCTGTACAATTACATATGCATATAGATAGAAAAACTGAAGCACCTATTGTTAAATTATCAGCGCTGTTAAAAAACATTCCTCGAGCTCGCTTGTTTAATGAATCTATTAAATTATTTTGTTTAGGTTATGGTTATTTAACTTACATGCGATTAAAAAAATATTCTTTAATTTATCCATTACTGCCTTTTTTATTAAATAAATTTAGTAAAAAAAACACAAATTTTTTACAAAATATCATTATTAAATGTTTAAAAAAAGTAGATTCTTATTCCTCACACCACTCTATACGCTGTCCTTCTTTTTTATTTGCATCACTACTGTGGTATCCATTAAGGGAACAAATACAAATATTTTTAATCAAAAAAAAAATAAAATATTTAAAAGCATATTCTATTTCTGTCCATTATATTTTAAAAAAATATTCATTGTTATTAGGAATTCCAAAAAACATCCTTATAAATATTGAAAAAATATGGAATTTACAAATAGACATAGAGGAAAAAAAAAACCATGAAATCAAAGAAACTAAAAAAAATAATATTTTTTTTCAAGCTCTCGAACTTATTTCGCTTCGTTCTAGAATAGAAAATAAAATAGAATTAAAAAAAATCTTATTTCTATGGAACAAAAAAAACATTTTTTTTAAAAAAAAACATTAATGTATATCACACATTATATAAAAAACTATTCAGAGCAATTTACAAAAACGTAATATATACAAATCTTTATTTAAAAAAATTCTATCAATTAATCAATTTAATGTTACATATTTTAATTTAAAATATAACACCTAAAAATAACAAAATAATCATATTTTTAACATAATCAAAAAAAAATATTTAATATAAAAATTATTTCATTTTATATTATTATTAATAAATTAATTTTTAAAAAGCAAAAAAACAAAAAATATGATACAATTTATTAATTACCTCATAATAAATTTTATTAGACTCTTAACAGTATATATACAAGTAACAAAAATATTTATATTCTAAATTTTTCATATCATTCATAATAATACAATCAAAATACTACTAATAATATAACAATATTTATTACAGTTAAAAATTTATACATATAGTAAAATACTATTTTAAATAAATCAAACTTAAATGATGATTTTAACACGAGATTATATTTATGAAAACGTTAAAATTTGGAGGTACATCTCTTGCAAACGCAAAAAAATTTATACAAGTATCTTCAATTATTATTAATCAAACAAAAACTAATCAAGTATCAGTTGTATTATCCGCACCAGCTACTATAACTAATCATCTTGAAAAAATCATTATACAATGTATTCGTAATAAGAATATTCCTACTGAAGAATTAGTTATTTTAAAAAAATTTTTTTTAAACTTGACAAAAAAAATATATATAATTAATAAAAAATATCCTAAACACCATATCCAAAAAAAAATAGCAATACAGTGCGAAAAACTACAAAAATTATTGTATTCAATAAAACTATTACAAAAATGTCCAGATAAAATTTATGCTCAAATAATAAGTATGGGCGAAATATTGTCTGTAAAAATAATGAAAGAATTACTAATTTCATATGGATATGACGTTTTAATAATTAATCCTGTAAAACTAATATTAGCTACATCTAATTATCTTAGAGCTATTGTTGACATACATGCATCTAAAAAAAATTTCAAAAATTTAAATGTAACTAAAAAAAAAATTATTCTTATGCCAGGTTTTATTGCTGGTAATAAATCCCAAGAATTAGTAGTACTAGGAAGGAACGGATCTGATTATTCTGCGACCATATTGTCTATATGTACTAATTCTCATACTTGTGAAATTTGGACAGATGTAAACGGAATATATACAAGCGATCCTAACATTATATCTACAGCTAAATTTATATCAGAAATCACATATCAAGAAGCACTAGAATTATCTTATTTTGGCGCTAAAATTATTCATCCAGCTTCAGTAAAACCATTGCAAATTCATAATATTCCATGCATTATTAAAAATACTGATCAACCAAATTATCCGGGTACTCTATTAACCACAGAAAATAACAAAAATATTGATATAATTAAAGGAATTACATATTTAAAAAACATAGTTTTCATTAAAATAATCAACATAAAAGCATCAAATCAAGAAAAATTTTTAAAAAAAATATTCGAATATCTATCTAAGAAAAATATTATTACATATTTATTAAACCAATCGTTATCAAATAATACAATAAGTTTTTATATACAAAATCATCCATTGTTAAATATAAAACTAAAATTAAAAAAAATACTTGGCATAGAAACACAAAATAAATTACTAAAAAAAATACTATACATCAAAAAACTTAGCATTATTTCCGTTATTGGCTATAATATAAAAAAATATAACATTGATATATTACAAAAAATATGTTTAGTAGTTAATAGTTTTAAAAATAAAATACTAGAAATATCACATAATACTTCTAATATATCATTATCTATTGTTTTGTATGATAAACATATCGTTAATATCACAAAAAAAATTCATGATTTAATTCTTTTTAAAATTATTCCTGTAAACATTTTTTTAATTGGTGTTGGTGGAGTTGGATTAAAATTATTAGATATTATTTTAATGCAAGAAAAAAAATTAAAAAAAAATTTTGTTCAGTTGAATGTTAATGTAATTGCAAATTCTACTACCTATATAAAAAATAAAAAAAAAATCAATTTAAGTAGATGGAAAAAAAAATTTGACAAATCTAACAAATTATTTTTCTTAGAAAAAATTTTAAATTTAGCAAAAAAAAATGGATATTTGTATCCCATCTTAATAGATTGTACTGCTAGTCAAGATATTGCAGAAAAATATAATACAATTATAAAAAAAGGATTTCATATAATTACAGCTAATAAAAAATCCAATTCATCACTCTTTTCTGAATATAAATTAATTCGTAAAATAGCTCATACATATAATAAAAAATTTTTTTATGAAACACATGTAGGTGCTGGATTACCTATACTTAATAATTTAAAAAACTTAGTACAATCTGGAGATCAATTAATTAAATTTCAAGGTATTTTATCAGGTTCCATGTCATATATATTTGGAAAATTAGATGATAATAATACCTTATCAGATGCTATTAAAAAAGCACAAAAATTAGGATTCACAGAGCCAAATCCTCAAGACGATCTTTCTGGAATAGATGTAGCTAGAAAACTATTAATTATAGCAAGAGAATTTGGGTATCACTTAGAATTATCTGATATTACTATAGAAAAAATATTACCTGATTCTTTTAAAAAAATAAAAAACAAACAAGAATTTTTTTCACAAATAAAACAATTAAATAACATATTTGTTCAAAAAATTAATAAAGCAAAAAGTAAAAAAAAAGTATTACGCTTTGTAGGTACAATAAAAAAAAACGGATCATGTAATATAAAAATTAAATCTGTAGATAATAAAAATCCGTTGTACTATGTTAAAAATGGAGAAAATATATTTGTTTTTCACACAAAATATTATAAACCCATTCCTTTGATACTACGCGGTTACGGAGCTGGAAATAAAGTAACGGCATCAGGTATTTTTTCTGATTTATTACGTGTTATATTATAACATTACGAGTTTACGATAATGATAAAAATTTATGCTCCTGCTTCCATTGGTAATGTTGGTGTTGGTTTTGATATTTTAGGAGCAGCTGTTACACCCATAGATGGAACTTTATTAGGGGATTGTATATCAATACAATCATCAGATAAATTTCAGTTAAATTGTCATGGATCTTTTTCCAATAATTTACCTACAGACATAAAAAAAAATATTACCTGGAAAGCATGGCGTTGGTTTAATAAATATACCAATAAAAAAACACCGATATCAATTAAATTAGAAAAAAATATGCCTGTAGGATCTGGACTAGGTTCTAGCGCTTCATCTATAGTGGCTAGTGTTCTTGCGTTTAATCAATTTTATAAAACACAACTAACAAAAACAGAACTAATAAAATTAATGGGTTCTTTAGAAGGAGACATTTCTGGGGATATTCATTATGATAATGTTGCTCCATGTTATTTAGGAGGATTACAATTAATTACAGGCGATAAAAATTATATTACACAAAAACTTCCTGTTTTTAAAAATTGGTTATGGATAATTGCATGGCCAGGTATCACATTATCTACTTCAACTGCTAGAAATATTCTTCCGTTAAATTATAAAAAAGATATATGTATACAAAACAGTCGAAACTTATCGGCATTTATACACGCGTTACACACAAAACAATCCGAACTGGCCATTCACTTTATGAAAGATACTTTAGCAGAACCTTATAGAATTCCATTAATACCAAAATTTTTACATATAAAAAGATCTATAATGAAATTAGGAGCTTTAACTTGTAACATTTCAGGTTCTGGACCTACATTATTTTCAATATGTTTAAATATTTCTATTGCAAATAAAGTAAAAGAATGGTTAGAAAAAAACTTTATCACTAATAGTAAAGGATTCGTTTATATTTGTAAAATTGATCAATTAGGTGCAAGAAAAATGAGACTGCAAAAATGAAATTATATAATTTAAAAGATCATACAGAAGAGGTCAATTTTTTAAACGCTATTCAATCTGGTTTGGGAAAAAAACAAGGATTATTTTTTCCAAAATATTTACCAAAATTTAATTCTCATGATTTACAGAAGTTAATAAAAATGGATTTTATTACACGTAGTACACATATACTATCTCACTTTATATCTGATGAAATATCATTACCTAATTTAAAAAAACAAATTAAATCTGCTTTTTCTTTTACTCCGCCGATTATTGTACCGGTTACCAAAAATATATCTTGTCTAGAATTATTTCATGGACCAACTTTAGCATTTAAGGATTTTGGAGCAAGATTTATGGCAAATATGTTATCATATTGGAAAAATAAAAATTCCATTATGACTATACTAACCGCAACCTCAGGTGATACGGGAGCTGCAGTTGCACATGCTTTTTACTGTATGAATAATATTCGTGTTGTAATACTGTATCCTAAAGGAAGAATTAGCGTTCTGCAAGAAAAATTATTCTGTACTTTAGGAAAAAATATACATACTATTGCAATTGATGGAAGTTTTGACGATTGTCAATATTTAGTAAAACAATCGTTTAACGACAAAAAACTAAAAGAAAAGATTGGTTTAAATTCTGCTAATTCTATTAATATTAGTAGATTACTAGCTCAAATTTGTTATTACTTTGAAGCTTTTGCATTGATACCGTCTAAACATCATAATAATGTTGTAATATCTGTACCGTGCGGTAATTTTGGTAATTTAACTGCTGGATTAATCGCAAAATCACTAGGATTACCTATAAAATCCTTTATTGCTGCTACTAATGCAAATGATACAGTGCCTCGTTTTTTAAATAATGGTGTATGGAAACCTAATAAAACTATATCTACAATTTCTAATGCTATGGATATCAGCGCACCTAATAACTGGCCAAGAGTGGAAGAATTATTTAGAAGAAAAAATTGGAATTTACATACTCTAAAATCTGAAAGTATATCTGATAAAAAAAATATAAAAACTCTTCAAGAACTATATAAAATAGGATATATATCTGAACCTCATGCAGCTATAGCATACCAAGTACTAATTAAAAACATGAAAAAAACAGATTTTGGATTATTTTTAGGAACCGCTCATCCATCTAAATTTCAAGATACAGTTGAATCAATATTAAATATTAAATTAAAACTACCTTATTCTTTACAATCTCGAGTAAACTTAAAAAATTTTTCACATCACATGAAACCAGATTTTTTGAAATTAAAAAATTTTTTACTAACAAAAATTTAATAAATTTTATAATTTAGAGAGGAACACTAGAATCCCTCTCTAAATTACAATTTATTCAAAATTGATATTTATTGCTACCTACATTATATAATTTATATATTGAATAAAAAATTTATAATATCTCCATCTTGAACTATATATTTTTTTCCTTCACTGCGCATTTTACCTAACTGTTTAATTTTAATTAAGTTACGATACTTAATAAGATCAACATATGAAATAACTTGAGCTCTAATAAAACCTTTAGAAAAATCAGTATGAATTAACTTAGCGGCTTGAATAGCTGTTTTTTCTGCTTTAAATACCCATGACCTCACTTCTTTTGGTCCGGCAGTAAAAAAAGTTTTTAAAAATAAAGAATTACATAAATGTCTAATAAACTTATTAAAATCTACGTCAAAAAAAAACAAACGATTTTTTTGAGTAGACAAAACTTCAACATGATTATTATTTATACTATATTTATAATGTAGTACAACAGGGATGACAGTAGATAAATTAACATTTTTATCTTTATACAATTCATTAATATCAATATTACAAAACATATCTTTTGTCATATTAAAAATGTAAATCATAGGTTTTAACGTTAAAAATTGATATTGCTGTAAAATTTTTAATTCTTCATCTAAAAAAACTAAGTCTTTTAAAAAACGACCAGATTGTAATTGATGTATACATCTTTGCATTAAATTAAGACAAATAGAATGATGTAGATTATTTATCTTTTTTTGAAAAGATTGTTTTTTAAAAATTTTTTCGCATAAATCAAGATCAGATAACAATAGCTCCGTATTAATAATATCAATATCACGTAATGGATTTATATCGTTGTATACATGAGTTATTTTATTATTTATAAAACAACGCACAACATGTATGATAGCATCACATTCTCTAATTTTTTTTAAAAATTTGTTTCCTAAACCTTCTCCTTTAGAAGCACCTTTTACTAATCCAGCAATATCAATTAAAGTAATACAGCTATGTACAATTTTTTTAGTTGATACACAAACAGCTATTTTTTTTAACCTATTATCAGGAATAGAAACTATCCCTACGTTAGGTTCGATGGTACAAAAAGGGAAATTTTTTGATGGAATATTTAATCTTGTTATCGTATTAAATAACGCAGATTTTCCTACATTAGGTAATCCTACAATACCACATTTATACACCACAATGATTTATACCTATTCAGTTTAACATCAAATTTATAGACAAAATAATCAATAATCATGACAAAAATTATTGATTAATAATAATTTTTTTGTTTTTCAAAAATTTTTTTTTATATATATTATCTTTAGTTAATAAAATAAATTCTAATATTGCTTTTTTAATTATATTACCTTCTATTTTTTCAGGCGCTTTTAACACAAATGTTGATACATTTTTTTTTTGTATCGGACGACCAATCCCAATACATAATTGCATAAAATTATTTTTAATGGAAAAATGATTGATAATACTTTTAACACCATTATGGCCATTATGGCCCTTACCAAACTTTATTTTTATCGTTCCAGGAAATAAATCTAATTCATCTCGTACTATTAAAATATCAGATAAATCGATTTTATAAAAAGATGAAACAGAACCAACCGAAATACCTGAAACATTCATGAATACATGTGGCCGCAATAAATAAATAACATGATTATTTACTGTAATATTTGAAATATATCCTGAGAAAATTTTTTTAAATTTAAATGAAATTTTATGAAGATCAGATAACATATTAATAAACCAATAACCTACATTATGTCGTGTATTATGATATTGATTTAACGGATTTCCAAGACCAACAATCATTTTTATTGTTTTCAAAATACCTTCTTTTAAATTAAATATAATTAAATTATTCTACATATTTTACAAGATTACTAATAAACCATCTTATACTTATATCTCTATATATATTATAGATATATTTTATACCTATATATTAGGTAGGTATACTTTATATGTTTGTGTATTATATATTATATTGTTTATAAAAAACTATACATAAACATTATTAAACAATTACACTACATATGTACAACATTTTTTGTAAATTATAAAAAAAGTATATATCAGTAAAAGTATTTAAAAAAACATTTTAAAAAAATAAATTTTTATATATTTTTAAAATAAATATTTCTCTTTATTTTAAAAATTAATATATTGATTAAATATACTGAATAATACATTTAATAATATATCCTAATATAAGAAATTTTATTTTTTGAAAAATTACATAATCATATATATATTAATAACTATTAATAATAATATTTTAAAAAATATGTTTATTAAAAATAAACACTCACAAATAGCACAATAAAAAACAACTATTATTTTTATTTAAATATATTGAGTTATTTGAATAAGATGATTATAATTTTATATCATTCAATACATACAGATAAATTTAAAATTATACTAAATAATGAAAATGAGATACACATGTCTATAAAACAAAATTTACGATTTATGATAAAAAATCGATTTAGAGGATTCTATCCCGTTGTTATAGATATAGAAAGTGCAGGATTTCATGCAAAAACAGATGCTTTGTTAGAAATTGCAATTGTAACTTTAAAAATGAATACACTGGGATGGCTACAAACAGATGATACCTTACATTTTCATATTAAACCCTTCAAAGGATCCATTATACAAGCAGAATCAGTCGCCTTTAACAAAATAGATCCTTTTAATCCTCTTAGAGGGGCTGTTAGTGAAAAAAGTGCACTAGCAAGTATTTTTAAACTAGTAAAAAAGAAAATCGTCTTGAACAATTGTAAGAAAGGAATACTGGTTGCTCATAATGCCAACTTTGACCATAATTTTTTAATGGCAGCAGCTAAAAGAACAGGAGTTATTAAAAATCCTTTTCATCCATTTACTACGTTTGATACAGCAGCACTTAGTGGTTTAATTTTTGGACAAACAGTATTGGCAAAAGCTTGTCAAATGGCTGGTATTCCTTTTGATACGACGCAAGCACATTCTGCTTTATACGACACCGTACAAACAGCACATTTATTTTGTGAATTGGTGAATCGATGGAAAAGAATTGGAGGTTGGCCTCCAAATACATCTCATCGAAAAAAACAAGATGAGATGTTTAATACATAATATATATAATCCTAAATCCAAGGTTGTGATTTATTCAATTACAGTATTATTTTGACAATTTTTAATTAAACGTAATAGTTCTCCGTTATTTAATAATTCTAAGATAATATCACACCCACCTATCAAATTTTCTTTAATCCATAATTGAGGAAAAGTTGGCCATTTTGAATATTTTGGTAAAGCTAAACGAATATCTGTATCTTTTAAAACATCAACATAAAAAAAATTTGAAGTACAAGAAGATAAAGCTTGAACAGCTCGAGCAGAAAAACCACAACTAGGATATTCCGGAGAACCTTTCATATAAAGAACAATAATATTTTTTTTTAATTGTTTTTTTATTTTTCTAATAACATCTATCATATTAATATCACTCATAAATTTAATAAAATAATATATAATTCATAAAATTTTTATTTTATAAATACAATAATAAAAAATTATTGTATTTTTAATAAAAATTAAACTTATGGTACTATAAAGATCAATATAAAAAAATGTTTTTTAAACAATTTTAACAAAAATAAATAATAATATTTGTATATATAAACATTGTCTAAATCCAATAGATCTATTATAATATAATTCATATATGGGGCTGTTATGGATTTGACAGAATATACAAAAATTGTTGCAGCATGTCGAGGATTGGTTTGCCTCGTTAAAAAACCAATTTTATTAAATGCAAAACAAAAAAACTACGCTTTAGCAGCTTAAAAAACTAAATAAAGCCCTTTCTCGCTGATCTATTTTTCTTCTCTTTACTAGATAAGTTATATATTAGAAAGGTTATATAAAAAGAGACATTCTTATATTGTTAATCTTAAAACAATAAGATTGTATTTTATTAAGATACAAAATAATATTTTGTTTATTAAGTGTTATTTTAAAAAATCAAATAAACTAAACATGTAGAACAACAATATTAGTTATTTTGGACGCGGGTTCAAATCCCGCCAGCTCCAAATATTTTGAAACATTTCAGATAAACATCTAATTAAATAATTTACAAAAAATTAATAAAATAATTATGTTTTATATAAAATATTTATGTATAAATATGATCAAAATAATAATTTTATTTTTTATTAAAAAAAATGCATAAAAAAAAATAATATATAAAAATTTTAATTATTTTAAATTTTAAAATATTTCATCATGAGAATAATTAGTATAAAATAATAAAAAATAAATTATAGTAATAAATAAATATAATCTAACAAGTACCTCTTTACTGTATTAAAATAATATACATGTTTATTTATAAAACATTTAATATACATCATATATATAAAAAATATATTATAAAAACATTAAACAATATATTTTAATTATTTACACTAAAAATTATTTACATAACTTTATTTACTAAATAGTTTCAATAAACATATTAATTACTATAGACATAGTCGAAAAAATTATGAAAGAAGAAAAAAATATTAAAAATAACATTTCTCCACCAAAAGAAGAGAAAATAAAAAAAATAGATAAACTCTATGATATTGAACAAAAAATTTTTTACATAAAGAAAGAAAAAAAAAATGCAAAGTTAAGATACTTTGCTAGTATAGATAATGCTACAAAAAAAAACATACAAGAAGTAAAATTAATCAAAAAAAATCAGTTTAAAAGTTTTTTAAAAAATATATCATCTATTATCAACAAAATTGACAATTTAGTAAAAATATCCAAAAAATCTATTTCTATACCAAAAACAATAGTTGAAGGAATACGATTAACACACAATATATTAGAAAAAAATCTAAAAACATGGCATATTGAAAAAATCAATCAAGTTAATATACCGTTCAATCCAAATATACATATTTTGAAAAAAAACAAAAAAAAAGACATAAATACTGATAATACAGTAATTAAAAAAATAAAAAAAAATGGATATAAGTTTAAAAATTATATAATTAAAAAAGCTACAGTTGTTATATAATTTAAAATATATATAATTTAACGTATAAACATCAACTTATATTAGAATAATTTAAAATTATGTATCTCTAAACCAATTGATTGGTATTTTATTTTGTTGTATTAAAATTGTATTTATTTGTAAAAAGTGTTTGCATCCAAAAAAACCTCGATGACATGACAGAGGGGATGGATGCGACGATCTTAGTATAAAATGCACATCTTTATTTATTAAATGATATTTTTGATTTGATAAAGAACCCCATAGTACAAATATTATACCTGTATGAATATCACTAATAAATTTAATAACTTGATTAGTAAATATTTCCCAACCTAATCCCTTATGAGATCCCGGAAAACCATCTGAAACAGTTAATATAGAATTTAATAAAAATACACCTTGTTGTGACCAAGATTTTAAACATCCGTTTGTACGTATTTTACATTGTGGAAAATTATGCTGTAATTCTATAAATATATTTTTTAATGAAGCAGGAAGCAATGCAAATTTAGAAACCGAAAAAGATAAGCCGTTTGCTTGTCCAAATCGACAGTATGGATCTTGGCCTATAATTACTACTTTAATTTCTAAAGCTGGTGTTAATAAAAAAGCATTAAAAATATCTGTTTTAGGAGGATAAACTCTTGTATTTTTTCGTATATTTTGTAAAGTATTCCATAAACGTATAAAATATTTTTTTTTTTTTCTCTAAAAAAAAATTTTGACCATGAATGATCAGATGAAATAACCATAAAAACCGCCAATGTTATAAAATAAAAAAAACAAAAATATATTGTTTATTGAAAAATAATTTTTTAAAGTAATATGAAAAAATAAAAATTATGATATAGTATATCATAATTTCATTATATGTACTTCATCATATACACATCTTTATATCCGAGGGAATAAAAATGATTTTAGTATCTAAAAAAGCTCCTAATTTTATTGCATCAGCAATATTACCTAATGGTAAGATCGTTAATGATTTTAATTTATATGAATATAGTTCTGGAAAAATAACAGTATTATTTTTTTGGCCTATGGATTTTACATTTGTATGTCCTTCAGAATTAATAGCATTTAATAATTTATATTCTGAGTTTAATAATAGAAATGTACATATTATAGGAATATCTATAGATTCAGTATATGTACATAATGCCTGGAGAAATATAAAACCTAATAAAGGAGGTATTGGAAAAGTACAATTTCCTATGATATCTGACATTACCAAAAATATACAAAAATCTTATGGAGTTGAACATCCAGAATTAACGGTTGCTTTACGAGCTTCGTTTATAATCGATCAAGATGGTATTGTTCGTCATC